>CALAEG010000340.1 GCA_937890965.1 uncultured Caulobacteraceae bacterium
CGGTTTCGCCACCCTCGCCATCAAGGCCTAACGGACGTCCGGCGCGTTCGTTCAGGCCTTCGTCGCATGCCCCCCAAAAGAGGGTGCGCCGGCGCGGCTGGGCGTGACTGCGTCACACCATGACCAAGCTCTCGGCCGCGCCCGGAAAGGTCTATGTGATGGGCGACAGCGCCAACTTCGTCGCCTATCTGATCACCGATCCGAGCGACATCGTGCTCAACGGGCTCGTGCCCTGTTCCTACAGCCGGGTCGGATAGGGCCTTATTTGCAGCGCTCCATTAGCGCCATGGCCCCGGCCGGGGCGCGCACCTTGCCTTCGTGGATGATGAAGGCGAAGACGTCACGGGGTTGGCCGTCCGGCTTGTGCGCCGGGTCGGCGGCTTCAAGGTCGGCAGGACGGCCGCCCTCCGCCCAGGTGACGAGGCGCTGGGCCCAACCGTCCAGCTCATCGGGGGTATAGGCGGTCTCGACCATGTCGGAGCCGGTCTGCAGCCGGGCATAGACGAAGTCGCCGGTCACATCGGCCAGGGCCGGATAGGCATTGTGGTCGGCGAAGACCACCGGCGCCTTGTGCTTGCGCAACAGGGCGGCAAAGGCGGGCGTGCAGAAGCTGTTATTGCGCACCTCGACGCAGTGACGCAGCTTGAGGCCATCCAGGGTCTTGGGCAGCAGCTCGAGGAAGGCCTCGAAGTCGGGTTCGTCGAACTTCTTGGTTGGGGCGAACTGCCACAGGATCGGGCCCAGCTTGGGGCCAAGTTCGGTCAGGCCCTGGTCGAAGAAGCGGCCGATGGACTCGCCCGCCTCGCCCAGCACCCGGCGATTGGTGGTGAAGCGCGAGCCCTTGAGCGTAAAGACAAAGCCGTCCGGCGTTTCGTCCGCCCATTTGCGCCAGGTCGCCGGTTTCTGTGAGCCGTAATAGGTCGCATTGATCTCGATGGCGCTCATCCGGCGGCTCATGTAGTTGAGCTCATCTTTCTGGGTCAGGCTGTCGGGATAGAAGACGCCGCGCCATGGCGGGAAGGTCCAGCCGCCGACCCCGATGCGAATTTGGCCACGCTTTTCCATCTTGCAGGTTCACCTTCCCCCTGGAAGCGTCTAAAATAGCGCTGTTTTCTCGGTCAACGAGGCGTGGTCGCATAGACACGACGTAAATAATTTCGCGCCTTACTGTCCGGATGACTTATTCTTAACGGGTAAATCGACGCCGACCCCGCTACCCCAGCGCCAGCGCGGGGGCTCGGGCGACGATCTTGGCCGGGTGTCCGTCCCAGCCACTTTTTCGAATTGACGAGCCTATTATGCGCCTTCGCCTCACACCGCTCATGCTTTTGCCGCTGCTGGCCGGCTGCGCGCTTGGGCCGACCGTGCCCAAGCCGGACGTCCATACGCCCATGGCCTTCGAGGCGCCCACCGACGTCACCCAGCCGGGCGTGCCGCTCGAACACTGGTGGACCGCCTATAACGACCCGCAGCTGGAGAGCCTGATCGCGCTGGCCCTGGTCAATGCCCCCGACGCTCGCAGCGCCTATGAGCGCCTGCAGGAGGCGCGGGCCACCCGCGCCGGCGCCCTGGCCTCCTACGGTCCGCAAGGCGCGCTGCAGGGTTCGGCTACCGAGACCTATACCAGCGTGATCAAGGGCCCGCCGCCGATCAATCTTGGCCCTCCGTTTGGCTCGATTTCCTTCACCAACGCCGGCACGACCCAGAACTACGGCGCCAATTTCGACGTGAGCTGGGAGATCGACATCTTCGGCCGCCAGCGCGCCGCGCGCGGCAAGGCCAATGCCGACCTGGCCGCGGCCAGGCTCGACAACGAGGCGACCCGCACCGAGCTGGAAGCCAGCGTCGCCGACCAGCTTTTCCAGGCCCGCGGCCTGGCGATCCAACTCGACGACGCGCGCGAAGCCAACAAGATCGACGCCGAGTTGGCCGATATCGCCCGCAAGAAGGCCGACCATGGTCTGGGCTCCAGCGCCGATGCCGATCAGGCCGCCGCCCAGGCCGCCGAGAGCCTGGCCCAGGCCACCGATCTGGAAGGCCAGCTGCACGCCGCGCGCCGCACGCTTCTGGTGCTGGTCGGCAAGGGCGTCGATCCGCTGGCGACCCTGCCCGCCGACGCCGAGGCCGGCACGCCGCCGGCCATACCGGTGACCGTGCCCAGCGACCTGCTGGCGCGGCGCCCCGACGTGCGCGAGGCGGCGCAGAAGATCCGCTCGGCCACCGGCCAGCTCAAGCTCGACGAACTGGCGCTGTTTCCCAAGTTCACCCTGACGCCGGGCGTCGGCCTGACCTCCCAGCCGCTGTTCGGCGCGTCGCTGACCAGCGATGTCTGGTCGATCGGAATGGGTTTCGTGCAGCCGATCCTCGACATGCCGCGTCTGAAGACCGTCATCCGCGCGCGCGGCGCGCAAGCCGATGAGGCCGTGATCGCCTATGAAAAGGCGGTGCAGACGGCCTATGGCGAATCGGAGAACGCGCTGGTCCAGCTCTCTGCCGACGAGCAGCGAGTCAGGATACTGACCACCGGCGAGACCCAGGCGCGCTTCGCCTATGATGCGGCGCGCAAACGCTACGCTTATGGGATCGATGATTTGACCTCGACTCTTTCCGCCGAGCGGACCTGGCGGACGACGCGCACCGCGCTCACCGCCGCCGAGGTGCAGGCGTTGCGGCGTTCGGTGACGGCCTTCAAGGCCCTCGGCGGCGGCTGGACGCCGGGACCCGTGCCGGAGCAACAGGCCGCGCGATGAGGACTTCGCCTATGCGGATATCAGGGGCGCTTGCGCTGATCATGGCGCTCGCGCTCGCCGCCTGTTCAAAGCCGCCCGCGCCAGCGGGGCCGCCCGGCGGCACGCGCACGGTGCGCGTGGCCACGGTCGAACAGCGGCCGCTGACCGGCGGGCTGGAGACCTCCGGCATCCTGGTTTCGCGCGAGGAGGCCGCGGTCAATGCCGAGCAGTTGCTCGGCGGCTATCGCGTGCTGAAGGTGTTCGTCGAGGCCAACGCCAATGTGCGCCAGGGCCAGCCCCTGGCCCAGCTCGACGACACCCTGCTGCGCTCCCAGATCGCCCAGCAACAGGCCCAGGTCGCCGTGCAGAAGGTCGCCGCCGACCAGGCCGACATGCAGGCCAAGGACGTCGAAGGCCTCGACAAGCAGGGCATCATCTCCACCGAGCAGATCGATCAGCGACGCTTCCAGGCCCGCAGCGCGCACGCGTCGCTGGACGCCCAGATCGCGGCCCTGCGCGACCTGCAGACCCGCGAAGAGCGGATGATCATCCGCGCCCCGGTGTCGGGCCTGATCCTGACGCGCAATGTCCGCCCCGGCGACATCGCCAGCGTCGGCGGGACCAATCCGATGTTCACCCTGGCCCGCGACGGCCTGGTCGAGCTGGAAGCCCAGGTGGCCGAGGGCGACATGGCCGGCATCCATGTCGGCGACGCCGTGGCCGTGAAGCTGCCGGACGGCTCGGCGGTCAACGGCTCGGTGCGGCTGATCGAGCCCAGCATCGATCCGCAGACCAAGCTCGGCAAGGTGCACATCCAGCTGCCGGTGAACGCCAATCTGCGCCCGGGCGGCTTCGGCCGCGCCAGTTTCACCGGCCTGACGCGCGAGGTCTCCGCCGCGCCGGAAACCGCCATCCGCTATGACGCCGACGGCGCTTCGGTGATGGTCGTGGGCGCGGGTAACAAGGTGCAGCAGGTACCCGTCAAGACCGGCGCCCACGAGGGCGGCTATGTCGAACTGATCCAGGGCCCGGCGGCCGGATCGCGGGTCCTGCTCGGCTCCTCGGCCTTCGTGCTGCCGGGCGACACCGTCAACCCGATCGTCGATACGACCCAACAGACGGCGGCGCGCTGATGGCCGAACTCAGGCTCTCAACCTGGGGCATCAAGAACCCGATACCCGTGGCGCTGTTGTTCATCGCCGCGGTGATCGGCGGCTCGATCTCGTACAACTTCCTGCCGATCAAGCGTTTCCCGAACGTGGTCTTCCCGGCCGTGCTGGTGGTGGTCACCGACAACGGCGCCGCCCCGGCCGAGATCAAGACCCAGATCACCCGGCCGATCGAGGACGCCATGGCCGGCATCGCCGGCGTGCGCGACATGCAGTCGGAGGTCAGCCAGGGCGTTTCGACCACCCAGGTCCAGTTCGAACTGGGCGAGGACCTGCAAAAGGTCACTGACGAAGTGCGCCAACGCGTCGATCAGGCGCGCGCCACACTGCCGCGCGAGATCGACCCGCCGCAGGTGCAGCGACTGGAGATCGATTCCAGCCCGATCCTGACCTATGCCGTCTCCTCGCCGACCATGTCGGCCAGCGACCTCTCCTGGTTTGTCGATGACACCATTTCGCGCTCGATCCAGAGCGAAAAGGGCGTGGCCCAGGTCTCTCGCGTCGGCGGGGTCGACCGCGAGATCAACGTCATCGTCGATCCCGATCGGATGGCCGCCCAAGGCCTGACAGCGAGCGCACTGAATGCCGCGCTTGGCGCCTTCAACACCGATATTCCCGGTGGCCGGGTCAATGTCGGCGGCCGCGAACAGACCGTGCGCGTGCTGGGCGCCGCCCAGACCGTAGAGCATCTGCGCGACCTGACCATTCCCACTGCCGGCGGTCGTTACGTGAAGCTGTCGGACGTGGCCGATGTCGGCGACGGCGCCGGCGAGCCGCGCGGCTTCGCCCGCCTGAACGACCGGCCGGTGGTCGGATTCCAGGTTCTGAAGACCAACGACGCCAGCGAGGTGCGGGTCGAGGATAACGTCCACGCCAATATCGCCAAGCTGCAGAAGACCTATCCCGACGTCCGCTTCACCCAGATCTTCTCCACCGTCGACGACACGCGCGCCAGCTATTCGGCGACTCTGCGCACCATGTTCGAAGGCATGGCGCTGGCCTCGCTGGTGGTCTTCCTCTTCCTGCGCGACTGGCGCTCGACCGCCATCGTCGCGATCGCCATGCCGGTGTCGCTGATCCCGACCTTCCTGTTCATGGCCATCTTCCATTTCAGCCTGAACATCGTGACGCTTCTGGCGCTCACCCTGGTCATCGGCATCCTGGTCGACGACGCCATCGTCGAGATCGAGAACATCCAGAAACGGGTGCAGGCCGGCGCGCGGCCTTACCGCGCGTCGATGGAAGGCGCCGACCAGATCGGTCTGGCCGTCGTCGCCACCACCGCCTCCATCGTGGTGGTGTTTGCGCCGGTCTCCTTCATGGGCTCGATCCCCGGTCAGTTCTTCAAGGAATTCGGCATCACCGTGGTCATCTCGGTGCTGTTCTCGCTCTTGGTGGCGCGGCTCCTGACCCCGCTGCTGGCCGCCTACTTCCTCAAGGCCAATGTCGAACCCCATCCGCGTGGAGACCTGCGTCCCGGCTACCGGCGCATCCTCGAATGGGCGCTGGCCCATCGCTGGCTGATGTCCGGCCTGGGGGGCCTTCTGGTGGTCGTCACCATGGCGGTGCTGGCGGTCGGCCTGCCGACCGGTGTGCAGCCGCCAGGCAACAACGACTACCTGTTCATCGGCATCCAGGGGCCGCCGGGCGCGACCCTGACCGACATGGAGCGGATTAGCCGCGAGGCGACAGCTCTGGTGCGCGAGAAGATCCCCGAGACCAGCCAGATCTTCGTCCAGGTGGGCTCGGTGGCCGGCGAAGGCTTCGGCGGCGGCAATGGCGGCTCTCTCTCTCAGGGCACGGTCACCGTCGTGCTCAAGGACGTGCGCAGCCGCACGGTCACCCAGATACAGGACGGCATCCGCCCCTTTCTGAACAGCATCCCCGACGCGCGCGTCTCCATCCAGGGCGGCGGGTTCGGCGCGGCCGAGCTGCAGGTGGTGCTCACCAGCGACGACGAGTTGGCGCTGAACCGGGCGGGCGACGACCTGGAACGCCAGATGCGGACGCTGAAGAACGTCGCCGATCCCCGGCCCTCGGCGCCGCCGATCGGCCCGGAAATCGCCATCCGGCCGAAGCCCGACCAGGCCTCGCGACTCGGTGTCACCGTCGAATCCATCGCCAGCATCGCCCGCGTCGCCACGCTGGGCGACATCGACGCCAATGTGCCCAAGCTGACCTCGGGCGAACGCCGCGTGCCCATCCGCGTGCGCCTGCCCGAGCAGGCCAGATCCAATATCGACATGATCCGGGCGCTGCAGGTGCCCACCGCCAGCGGCGGGACCACGCCGCTCTCCAGCGTCGCCGACGTCGACTTCCAGGCCGGGCCGGCGGTGATCCAGCGCTACAACCGCGCCGACATGCTGGCCATCGACGCCGACCTGACCAACAATACCCAGCTCGGCCAGGGGCTGAGCGCGGTCCATCACCTGCCGATCATGCGCCATTTGCCGGCGGGCGTTGAAGAGGCCGCGGTCGGCCAGACCCAGCAGATCCAGGAGCTGTTCGGGGCGCTGGGCCTGGCCTTCTTCACCGGGGTCGCCATGATCTACGGCGTGCTGGTCCTGTTGTTCCGCAGCTTCTTCAAGCCGCTGATCATCATCTCGGCCCTGCCCCTGGCCATATTCGGCGCGGCGATCGCGCTCTTCATCACGCGCGAGTCCGTTTCCATCCCGTCCCTGATCGGGGTCTTGATGCTGCTCGGCATCGCGGCGAAGAACTCGATCCTGCTGGTCGAATACGCCATCGAGCGCGAGCGCGAGGGCATGCCTCAGCGCCTGGCGATCATGGAGGCCTGCCGCGAGCGGGCTCGGCCGATCATCATGACCAGCCTGGCCATGATCGCCGGCATGATCCCGACGGCGTTCGCCCTGGGCAAGGGCTCGGAGTTCCGCCAACCCATGGCCATCGCGGTTATCGGCGGCCTGATCACCTCGACGCTGCTGGCCCTGGTCATGGTGCCGGTGATCTACGAGATCGTCGACGATATCGAGCATTGGCTGGTGCCCAAGCTCGCCCGTTTCGCCACGCCGCGCGATGCGCCGCCGCCGGCCGCGACGCTCGACGCCGCCGCCGAATAGCCTTGCCCACCCGCCTCTTTCGGTGGCGGAATGGGGCCGCGAGCAATTTCATCTGAAACATTTCACCCTGACCGGGCGCGCGAGACGACGGCGGGACCATTTGGGAGACGAGACGATGACCGATGTCCAGGAGGCGGTGCGCGAGCTCGAGCGCACTCAGGTTGTGCAAACCGCCAACGGCCCGGTGCGGGGCTATCGCGAAGATGTCCTGCAGGTGTTCAAGGGCCTGCGCTATGGCGCGGCGCCGATCGGGGGCCTGCGCTTCCAGCCGCCCAAAAAGCCCAGGGCCTGGAGCGAGGTCGCCGACGCGGTCGAGCTCGGCGCGCCGGCCATCCAGGGCGGTGTCCCACCAGGAGAAACCACCGGCGGCCGCTCGAACGCCGACCCGGCCGCGCCCGGCCAGCCCGGCACCGACGAGGACTGCCTGTTCATCAATGTCTGGACCCAGGGCCTGAGCGGCAAGCGGCCGGTCATGGTCTGGCTGCACGGCGGCGGCTTTTCCAACGGCTCCGGCGGCGCGGCCATGTACGACGGCGGCAATCTGGCCCGGCGCGGCGACGTGGTGACGGTGACCGTCAACCATCGCCTGAACGTCTTCGGCTATCTGCATCTGGGTGAACTGGGCGGCCATGCCTCCTCCGGCCAGGCCGGCATGCTGGACATCGTGCTGGTGCTGGAATGGGTGCGCGACAACATCGCGGCCTTCGGCGGCGACCCGTCCAATGTCACCATCTTCGGCGAGAGCGGTGGCGGGGCCAAGGTCTCCATGCTGCAGGCCATGCCCGGCGCCCACGGCCTGTTCCACAAGGCGATCATCGAGAGCGGGCCCGGCCTGCGCGCGGTCAGCAAGGAGGCGGCCACCCGTAACGCCAAGGCCGTTCTCGACGCGCTGGGTGTCAAGCCAGGCGAGCTCGCCAGGCTCAAGACCCTCTCCGCCGCCGACATCCAGACCGCGGCGGCCGGCGTGGCGACGGCCAATCCGATGCAGGGCTTCAGCCCCTGCGTCGATGGGATCGCCCTGCCGCGCGATCCCTTCCATCCCGACGCCCCGGCCATTTCGGCGGCGGTTCCGGTGATGATCGGCACCAACAAGGACGAGGCGACCCTCTTCATCCGCGCCCATCCCAAGTTCGGCGAATTCACCGAGGATGACCTGGAAAAGCGCGCCCATGACGCCGTCGGCGACAAGGCCCCGGCCCTGGTCGCGGCGCTGCGCAAGCTCTTCCCCGACTATTCGCCCACCCACCTGATCAGCGCGGTGCAGACCGCCCAGGGCATGTGGGGCGGCTCGGTCATGCTGGCCGAGCGCAAGGCCGCGCAAGGCGCCGCCCCGGTCTATATGTACATGCTGACCTGGGAGACGCCGGTCGGGCGCGGCGTGCTGAAATGCCCGCACGCACTGGAGATCCCGCTGGTGTTCGACAATGTCGAGCGGGCGCGGGACTTTGTCGGCCGGGGCGACGAGCCGCAGGTGCTGGCCGACCAGATGTCCGAAGCCTGGCTCGCCTTCGCCCGCACCGGCGCCCCCGGCATCCCGGCGCTCCCCGACTGGCCGGCCTACGACGCCAAGCGCCGCGCGACCATGATCTTCGACCTGGAAAGCAGCGTCGCCGACGACCCGATGTCCGAGGTGCGGAAGATCTTGCAGGCCTAGAACCCTTGCCCCGCGCCAGCGGGGAGAGGGCAGGGTGAGGGGGCGAGGGTTCCCACGTGTTGACAAAGATAGTTAGGCAACCTAACTACCCCGCATGACGACCACCTTGCTTGGTCCGGCCGCAGACGTTTCCGCGCTTGCCGACGGTCTCCGACCGGCCCTTCTGCGCATCAGCCGGCAACTGCGCCGCGAGGCCCAGCCGCTTGGACTGTCGCCGCTGGATGCGACCCTCTTGACCGCCGTCGCCAAGCGCGAGGGCGTCGGGGTCTCCGAGCTGGCCGAGCTGGAACAGACCTCGCGGCCGACCATGAGCGCGCACATCAAGCGGCTGGAGGCCGCCGGCTGGCTGAAGCGCCTGCCGCCGCCGTCGAACGACAAGCGCCGCTTTGGCCTGGTGATCAGCGCCAGCGGCCGCAAGGCGCTGGACGCCGTGCGCCGCCGCCGCAACGACTGGCTGGAAGCGCGGCTGGCCGCACTGGACCCCGCCGCCCGCGAGGCGCTCAGGCAGGCGCTCGGGCCGCTGTCGCAGATCGCCGGAGAGCGGGCATGAGCCAGGTTCTCCCCGAAAGGCGCCGCATGCTCGAAGGCGCGCTGGCCCCGATGATTATCGGCTGCGCGCTCTTCATGCAGACCCTGGACTCCACGGTGATCTCGAACGCCCTGCCGACCATGGCGCGGTCGCTGCACGAAGACCCGGTGACGCTGAACCTGGCCATCACCGCCTATCTGCTCAGCGCCGCGGTCTTCCTGCCGATCAGCGGCTGGGCGGCGGACCGCTTCGGCGCCAAGAACATCTTCCGCATCGCCATCATCACCTTCGCCACCAGCTCGCTGTTCTGCGGCCTGTCGCAGAACCTGCCGGAACTGGTCGCCGCGCGCATGTTCCAGGGCATGGCGGGCGCGATGATGGCGCCAGTCGGGCGCCTCGTGCTGCTGAAATCCGTGCCCAAATCCGAACTGGTGCGGGCCATGTCCTACCTGACCATGCCGGCCATGCTGGGACCGGTGCTGGGGCCGCCGGTCGGCGGCTTCATCGTCACCTATTTCTCCTGGCGCTGGATCTTCTTCATCAACATCCCGGTGGCCGTGCTGGGCGTAATCCTGGTCTCGATCTTTATCGAGAACGTGCGCGAGGACAGCCCCATGCGCCTGGATTGGCGGGGCTTCGTCCTCACCGGTTTCGGCCTGGCCGGCATCGTCTATGGCTTCGAGAACCTGGGCCGCAACGCCATGCCCTTCTCGACCATTCTCGGCCTGCTGATCGGCGGCTGCGTCTGCCTGGTCATCTATGCCTGGCACGCGCGGCGAACGCCCCACGCCATCCTGGACCTCAGCGTCTTCAGGCTGCCGTCCTTCATGACCTCGACCATCGGCGGCACGCCCATGCGCATGGCCATGGGGGCGACGCCCTTCCTGCTGGCGCTATTGTTGCAGATGGGCTTCGGCCTCAGCCCGCTCGAGGCCGGACTGATCACCTTCACCAGCGCCGCCGGCGCGCTTCTGATGAAGGCCACCGCCCGGCCGATCATCGCCTGGCTGGGCTTCAAGAACGTCCTGGTCGGCAATACCGTGATCACCGGCGTCACCTTCATGAGCTATGGCCTGTTCCGCGCCACGACGCCGCACGCCTGGATCATCGGCACATTGCTGATCGGCGGCTTCTTCCGCTCGCTGCAGTTCACCGCCCTGAATGCGCTGGCCTATGCCGATGTCGATCAGCCGCGCATGAGCCGCGCCTCCAGCCTGGCCTCGATGGGCCAGCAGCTATCGCAGAGCCTGGGCATCGGCCTGGCCGCCATCCTGCTCAGCATGCTGCGCCACGGCCACGCCGCCCACGCCTTGCAGGCCTCGGACATCACCCCGGCCTTCTTCATCATCGGGGCGATTTCCTTCTTAGGTCTCGCCTTCTTCCTGCCGCTGCCGCACGATGTTGGGGCCGAGGTCAGCGGCCGGCGGGCGCGGGAGCCGACGAGTCAGATGGAGCTCGCCACGCTGACGCCGGTCGAGGACTAGGTCGGGAGACCGACCGGACGAGACTTAAGAAACGGCCGCTTCGGGAGGCGTCATTGGACTTCGAAATCGCCGAAGAGCATCGCATGCTCAAGGACCTGGTGGCCCACTTTGTCGCCGACGAGCTGATGCCGTTGGAGCCGGCGGTGCTCGCCCGCGAGGACGCCGGCCAAGGGCTCGGCATCGGCGAGGCCGAGCGCCAGCGCATCGACGATGTCTCCAAGAAGCTCGGCCTCTGGGGCCTGGACGCGCCCGAGGACATCGGCGGCGCCGACCTGCCGGCCGTAGCCCTGGTCGGGGTCAACGAGGAACTGGGCAAGACGATCACCCCCTACACCCTGCCGCCGGACTCGCCGAACCTGCGCATGCTGATGGCGACGGTGAACGAGCGGCAGAAGGCGGCCTATCTGGACCCTTACGTCCGCGGTGAGACCGTCTCGGCCATCGCCATCTCGGAGCCCGGCGCCGGCGGCGATCCGGCCGGCATGCTGACCCACGCCGAGCGGGATGGCGACGACTGGGTGATCAACGGCCGCAAGATCTGGATCAGCCGCGCGGCCGAGGCCGACTTCACGATCCTGATGGCGGTGACCGACAAGGAAAAGCGCGCCCGCGGCGGCATCTCGGCCTTCCTGGTCGACAAGGGCACCCCCGGCTTCAACGTGCTGCGCCGTATCCCCATGATCGGCGGCGCTGCCACCTTTGAGATCGCCCTGGAGGATTGCCGGGTCGAGGGCTGGAAGCTCCTGGGCACGGAAGGCCAAGGGTTCGCGCCCATGCAGCTTCGCCTGGGCACAAGACGGATCCAGATGGCCTCCTGGTCTATCGGCATGGCCCAGCGGGCCTTGGACATGATCGTCGAATACGCGCCGCAGCGGGTGACCTTCGGCCAGCCGCTGTCCGACCGCCAGGCCATCCAATGGTGGATCGCTGACGCCGCCACCAGGATTCACGCCGCGCGGCTGATGACCTACGATTGCGCCTGGAAACTGGACCAGGGCCGCGACGTCCGCGTCGAGATCTCGATGATCAAGGCCTACGCCACCGAGATGGCCTACGAGGTGGTCGACCACGCCATGCAGACCTTCGGGGCCATGGGCATGACCAAGGAGCTGCCGCTGCAGCAGATGTCGGCCAAGCTGCGCATCATGCGCATCTATGAGGGCCCGACCGAGGTGCACAAATGGGTGGTGGCCCGCAACCTGCTCGGCGGGCGCCGATGAGCCTGGCCGCCGATCCAGCACTCGCGGCTGACCTGAATGCCGCCGCCCACCTGACCGGCCGTTTCGTGCTGCGCTCGGGGACGGTGTCGGACACTTATTTCGACAAGTTCCGCTTCGAATCCGACCCGGCCCTGCTGCGCCGTGTCGCCAGGCGCATGCTGGCCCTGATCCCGCCGGACACCGATGCCCTCGCCGGGCTGGAGCTGGGCGGGGTGCCGATCGCCACCGCCATGGCGCTGGAGAGCGGCCTGCCGGCGGTCTTCGTGCGCAAGGCGGCCAAGGCCTATGGCACCTGCCGCGCGGTCGAGGGCCGCGACGTCGCCGGCCTCAACCTCGCCATTGTCGAGGACGTTATCTCCACCGGCGGCGCCATCGCCGACGGCGCCGTTCATCTGCGCGCTGAAGGCGCTGCGATCGGCGGCGTGGTCTGCGCCGTCTGGCGCGGGCCCGGCGACCCCTCTATCGCGGCCATGCCCGGCGTTCCGGTCTGGGCCGCCTTCCTTCAGTCGGAGCTCACCTGATGAAGACCCAATACGGCGAGGTTTCGGTCGTCCTTGACGGCCACGTGGCGATCGCCGAGGTCAATCGGCCGCCGAACAACCACGTCAGCGTCGAGTTGATGCGCGACCTGGCCGACGCCCTGCGAGACCTGGACGAGGAAAACGACTGTCGCGCGGTGGTGCTGGCCACGGCCGGCAGGGTCTTCTGCGGCGGCGCGGACCTGACCGCCCCGACCGGCATCGGCGGCCAGGGCATGGAGGGCATCAATCCGCTCTATGTCGAGGCGGTGCGCCTGTTCTCCAACAAAAAACCGATCGTGGCCGCCATCCAGGGCGCGGCGGTGGGCGCGGGCCTGGGCCTCGCCCTGGTCGCCGACTTCCGGGTCGCGGCGCCCGAGGCGCGCTTCACCGCCAACTTCGTCAAGCTGGGCTTCCATGCCGGCTTCGGCCTCTCCCACACCCTGCCGCGGCTGATCGGCCTGCAGCGCGCGGCGCTGATGCTGGAGACCGGCCGACGCATTCCGGGCGAGGAGGCCGTGGCCTGGGGCCTGGCCGACCAGCTCGCGCCGCTGGACGAGGTCCGCGCCGCGGCCGTCCTGCTGGCCAAGGAGATCGCCGCGAACGCGCCCCTGGCGGTGCAGTCCACGCGCGCCACCTTGCGCGCCGGCCTGACCGAGGCGGTGAAGTCGATCACCGACCACGAGTTCATCGAACAGTCCTGGCTGCGCAAGACGGCGGATTACAAAGAGGGCGTGCGCTCCGTATCGGAACGCCGGCCCGGCAACTTCGTCGGCGCCTGAGAGGGAGGACCCCATGCCCAAGCTGAACCGAGACGGCGTCCAGATCTATTACGAGGTGCATGGCGAGGGGCCGGTTATCCTGCTCAGCCACGGCTATTCCTCCACCAGCGGCATGTGGAAGGGCCAGATCGAGGCGCTGTCGGCCAAACACAAGCTGGTCATCTGGGACATGCGCGGCCATGGCGACAGCGACTATCCGGACGACCAGGCCGCCTATAGCGAAGAGGCCACCGTCGCCGACATGGCCGCCCTGCTGGACGAGGTCGGGGCGGACAAGGCCATCATCGGCGGGCTTTCCCTTGGCGGCTACATGTCGCTGGCCTTCAACCGCGCCCATCCCGAGCGGGTCTCGGCGCTGCTGATCATCGACACCGGCCCGGGCTACCGCAACGACGAGGCGCGCGAGGGCTGGAACCAGAACGCCATCAAGCGCGCCGAGCGGCTGGAGCGCGAGGGCCTGCCGAACCTCGCCAACGCCAGCGCCGAGGTGCGTCAGGTGCGCCACCGCTCCGCCGACGGCCTGGCCAAGGCCGCGCGCGGCATGCTGACCCAGCGCGACGCCGGGGTGATGAACTCGCTGGCCTCGGTCGCCGTCCCGTCCCTGATCGTGGTCGGCGCCGATGACACGCCCTTCCTGGCCGCCAGCGACTACATGGCCGCCAAGATTCCGGGCGCGAAGAAGGTGGTGATCCCGGCCGCCGGCCACGCCGCCAATATCGACCAGCCCGAGGCGTTCAACCGCGCCCTGAACGAATTCCTGGACGCATTGGGACGCTGAGACATGGCCAAGACCGCCGAACTGGCCAAGGAAGCCACCGGGCCGCTGAAGGGCGTACGCATCGTCGACCTGACCAGCGTGGTGTTCGGCGCCTATGCCACCCAGATGCTGGGCGATCTGGGCGCCGATGTGATCAAGGTGGAGTTCCCAGGCGGTCGCCGCGGCGCCGGCGGCGACATCATGCGCTGGGCTGGACATACGCCCGAGGGTGCGCCGGACGATCTCGGCCCGATCTACATGACCATCAACCGCAACAAGCGCTCGATCCTGCTCGACCTGCGCGAGGAGAAGGCCGCCAAGGCGCTGAGGCGGCTGATCAAGACGGCGGACGTCTTCACCACATCCGTCCGCTACGAGGGTATGAAACGGCTGGGCATCGACTATGAGACGGTCAAGGCGATCAAGCCCGACATCGTCTATGTGCACGGCGCCGGCTATGGCGCCGGCGGTCCTTACGCGGGGGAGCCGGCCTATGACGACCTGGTTCAGTCCGCCTCCGGGTTGGCCGACCTTTTGAACCGCACCGACGGCCTGCCCGAGCCGCGGCTGTTGCCATCCCTGATCGCCGACAAGGTCTCGGGCCTGTTCATGACCCAGGCGGTGCTGGCCGCGCTGTTCCATCGACAGAAGACCGGCGAGGGCCAGTTCGTCGAGGTGCCGATGCTGGAATGCGTCACCAGCTTCAACCTGGCCGAACACTTCTACGGCCACGTCTATGACCCGCCGACCGGTCAGTGGGGCTATCCGCGCGTGGTCAATCCGACGCGCAAGCCCTTCCCGACCAAGGACGGCTATATCGGCCTGCTCCCCTATACCGACCAGCAGTGGGATCAGTTCTTCGAGATCGCCGGCTGGAAGGAGACTATCGGCCAGGACCCGCGCTTTTCGGACTACCGCACCCGCGGCCAGCACGTGCGCGAACTCTACGGCATGGTTGACCAGGTTACCCTGACCAAGACCACCGACGAGTGGTTGGCGCTCCTGAAGCCGCTGCAGATCCCGGTGGTGAAGATGAACCGGCTCGATGACCTGATGACCGACCCGCATCTGGAAGCCGTCGATTTCTTCCGGAACTACGACCATCCGGAAGCCGGTGTTTACGTCGGCATGAAGCCGCCGATCGGCTACTCCGCCACGCCGGCCAATGTGCGCCGCCATCCGCCGCGCATGGGCGAGCACACCGACGAGATCCTGGCCGAACTGTCGGGCCTGGATGTGGCCGAGTAGGAAAACCCATGCGTCTTAGACAGATCGCCTTCATGGCCCACCAGATCGCGCCGGTGGCCGAACAGCTGGAGCAGGTGTTCGGGCTCAAGGTCGGCTACCGCGATCCCGGCGTCGAGGTGTTCGGGCTGAAGGACGTGGTCATGCCAGTGGGCGGCGAGTTCCTGGAGGTGCTGGAGCCCTTCCGCGACGACGCCTCGGGCGCCCGCTACCTAGCGCGGCGCGGCGGTGACGCCGGCTATATGGTCATCCTGCAGGACGACGACGCCCTGGCGCACCGGGCGCGATTGGAGGCGCAGAACGTGCGCGTCATCGCCACCAGCCGCGGCGGGCGCTACACCTACACCCATTTTCACCCGGCCGATTGCGCTGGCGTGCTGCTTTCGATCGATTCCGTCGAGGGCGACGCGTCCTGGCAGGAGTCGAAGAGCGACTGGCCGCCGGCCGGTCCCGACTGGCGCGACTTCCAGAGCGACATCAGCCTCGGCATCGCCTCGGTGACCATCCAGGCCCGCGACCCGCTGGCCGCCGCCGAGCGCTGGTCGATGCTGCTCGACCGCCGCGCCAACCGGGTTGGCCGCGCGCTGGAGTTCACGCTCGACCCCGGCCTGATCCGCTTCGTCGGCGCGGTCGACCAGGACGGCACAGGCGTGGTCGGCATGGACATCCGCGTCAAGGAGCCCGGCGCAATCCTGGCCAAGGCGCGCGACCTCGGCCTGCCGGTCGACCGCGATGCCGTGACCATCGGCGGCGTGGCGATCTGGCCGGTCAAACCATAACCGTCATCCCCCGCTGGAGCGGCGAAGCCGCGGAATGCGGGGGACCCATGGTCGCTCGCATTCGACGGTGATCATGAGCGGATAAACCGGACCCGTGAACGGTCACATCGACCGGCGACCATGGGTGGCCCGAACAAGTCGGGCCATGACGATTGGGGGCTGGGTTGGGGCTGGCCTTTGGCGGCCGTCTAACCGATTAATGCGCCAACGGATCAGGGAGAAAACGACATGCGGGCAGTGGTGGCGCGGAGCGGCAAGCTTGCCTGCGAGGAGATCGCCGAGCTTGAACCCCAGGCTGGCCAGGTGCTGGTCAGGACGCTGAGCTGCGGCATCTGCGGCTCGGACCTGCACGCCCTGCATCACCTCGACCACATGGTCGAACTGGGCAAGCGCGTCGGCGCCATCGGCGGCGGGCTGGACCCGGCCCAGGGCGTCGTCTTCGGCCACGAATTCTCCGCCGAGGTGCTCGACTATGGTCCGGGCTCGGCGCGACCGTTGAAGGTCGGGACACGCGTGGTCACCGTGCCGGTGCTGCCGACCGCGACCGGCATGGCCTCGATCGGCTATTCCAACATCTACCCCGGCGGCTTTTCCGAACGCATGCTGCTGGCCGAGGCCATGCTGATCGCGGTGCCGAACGGCCTCTCCGACCGCCAGGCGGCGATGACCGAGCCCTTCGCGGTCGGCGCGCACGCGGTCGCCCGCGCGGCCATCGACGAGCCCAGCGCGGCCCTGGTGATCGGCTGCGGCCCGGTGGGCCTGGCGGTGATCGCCGGCCTGAAATCCAGGGGCTATGGCCCGGTCGCGGCCGCCGACTTCTCCCCAGCCCGGCGCAAGATGGCCGAACGGATGGGCGCCGACATCGTGGTCGATCCGGCGGTGGAGTCGCCCCACGCCAAATGGTCCGAAATGGGCGTCGCCGCTACCGGCCTGGAACAGATGATGGCCCGGATGGGCGGGCAGACGGTCAAACGCGCCATCATCTTCGAATGCGTCGGCGTGCCCGGGGTGCTGCAGAGCCTGCTCGACGCCGCGCCCAACGGCGCCCAGATCGTCGTCGCCGGGGTCTGCATGACGCCAGACACCATCGAACCCTTCATCGCCATCACCAAGCAGATCGATTTCCGCTTCGTGTTCGGCTACACGCCCGAGGAATTCACCGCCACCCTCGGCCAGATCGCCGACGGGCAGATCGACGTCGAGCCGGTGATCACCCAGGCCGTCGGCTTCGACGGCGTCGCCGCCGCCTTCGCCGCCCTCGCCGACCCCGAAAGCCAGGTCAAGATCGTGGTCGAGCCTTGAACGGCGCCCTGGACAGTAAGCCGCCTTCGTCGGCCAATGCCGGCCAAGTCTGAAAAAAGGGAAACGCCATGGACGACCTGGTCATCCGCGAAGACAGGGACGGCGCGGCGACGCTCATCCTCAACCGGCCGGACAAGCTGAACGCGCTGAACGTGGACCTGTTTCGCGCCCTGGACGCCCAGGTCGAGCTGCTGGAGCGGGAGACCGAGACCACGGGCCTGGTCATCGTACGCGGGGCCGGCCGCTGTTTTTCCGCCGGCCACGACCTCGGCGACATCGCCGCCGGCGAGCGGTTGCCGCGACCGAACTTCCAGGCTGGCATCATCGAGCGGCTGGCCGGCCTGCCGCAGCCGGTGATCTCGGCGGTGCACGGTCACTGCTATACCGGCGCCCTGGAACTGGCCCTGGCCGGGGACATTGTTTTCGCTTCGGCGAACGCCAAGTTCGGCGACACCCACGCCCGCTGGGCCTTGACGCCGGTCTGGGGCCTGAGCCAGCGCCTGCCGCGACGGGTCGGGACCTACAAGGCCCGCGAGATGATGTTCACCTGCAAGACCTATTCGGGCGCTGAGGCCGAGGCCATGGGACTGGCGAATATGTGCGTGGCCGACGAGGCCTTCGACGCCGAGCTGGAGGCCCTGGCCAAGACCATCCTGGCCAATTCCTGGTTCAGCCACAGGGCCAACAAGCGGCTCCTGGTCGACACCGATGGCCTGACCCTGAAGGCCGGCCTAGCCCACGAGGTGTTCCGCGGCGCCGGCCGCGGCCCAGAC
>CALAEG010000341.1 GCA_937890965.1 uncultured Caulobacteraceae bacterium
CCGATCTATCAGAAGGCGCTGGCCTATTCGCTGGAGCGCAAACAGGGCCGCTCGCAATGGAGCGGCGACGGCGCGGCGGTGATCTTCGACCATCCGGACGTGCGCCGCATGCTGGCCGACATGAAGGCGCGGATCGAGGCGTCGAGAGCCATCTGCCTGCTGACCGCCATCTCCGCCGACCTGGCCCGCGCCGCGCCGGACGAGGCGACGCGCGAGGCCGCTCGGCTGCGCGAGGAGCTGCTGACCCCCATCGCCAAGGCCTGGTCCAGCGACATCGGCGTCGAGGTGGCCTCGCTGGGCGTCCAGGTGCATGGCGGCATGGGCTTCATCGATGAGACCGGCGCGGCCCAGCACTATCGCGACGCCCGTATCGCGCCGATCTACGAAGGCACCAACGGCATCCAGGCCATCGACCTGGTCGGGCGCAAGCTGGCCATGGCCGAGGGCGCCCCCCTGGCCGCCCTGATCCATGACATGCGCGAGACCTGCGAGGCCTTGGACCAACACGAGGACGACCGCCTGACCGCGATCGGGACGCGGCTGCACGCCGGCATCGACGCCCTGCGCGCGGCGGCGGAATGGTTGACCGCGCGACGCAACGACGCCGACGGGCTGGCCGGCGCGACGCCGTTCCTCAAGCTGATGGGCGACGTCGCCGGCGGCTGGCTGCTGGCCAAGGGCGCGCTGTCATGCGTCGGACGATCGGACACCGATCCTTACGCCCGCGCCCGTATCGGCATCGCCAGCCACTATGCCGAGACCCTGCTGGCCCAGGCCCCCGGCAAGGTCGCCAGCGTCATCGCCGGCGGCGGCGCGCTGAAGGCGCTGGACGAGGCGGCGCTGTCCTGACGGGCGACGGACGATCGTTCCGACGCGGGCCGAGAGCCGACGTCGCGGCTAGGGCGCCTTGGTGTGGAAGGTGAGGTCGACATCGACCTTCTGGCCGAACACGTCCGTCGGTCCGCCGGAGGTCAGATGGCCGGAAATCTGGCCGCCCGCCGTCTGGTAGTCCTTCAGCGAGAAGACGCCGCCGATGGAAACCGAACCGCTCGGCGTATGCAGAGCGGAATGGACAACGTCGACGCCGACCACCGAGCCGTCGGGCTCCGCCTTGACGACGATCGCGTCGCCGAACTTGGCGAACAGGGCGTCCGTGGCCGCATTGGCGTCATCGCCTTGGTCCTTGGCGGTGAAGACGAGGTCGGTGACCGGCGTGCCGTCGAACGGATCGTCCTTGTGGGCGGTGACCTGGGTAAGCACGGCCGGCTTGTCGTCGGCGATATAGGTTCCGGAAACCGCGGGGCCGGATGCGGCGGGCGCGGCCGGGGCCGCTGAAGCCGCGGCGGCCGCACTTGGCGCCGCCGTGCTCTGCGGCGCGGCGCTCGCGGGATTTTGTGTGTTTGCCGGCGCCTTGGAACAGGCCGCGAGCAGGATGAGGCCGGCCACGCCTAAGAAAACCTTGCGCATGTTGGATTTCCCCTCGGGACCCGCCGCACGGGTCGCCCGCAATGGGTAACACGGGTCCGCGGAATCTCGATGCGGCGACCTACAGGTGTTCGAGCAGGTATTCCGCCGACGAGACGCGGAATTCGCCGCCTTGCTCGATATTCAGCTGTTCGACGACGCCGTCCTTGGCGATCAGGGAGTAGCGTTGCGAGCGCGAGCCCATGCCGAAGCGGCTGGCATCCATTTCCAGGCCGATGGCCCGGGTGAAGTCGCCGCTGCCGTCGGCCAGCATCAGGATATCGTCGCCGATGCCCTGGTCGGCCGCCCAGGCCTTCATCACGAAGACGTCATTGACCGAGACGCAGGCGATGGTGTCGACGCCCTTGGCCTTCAGATCGGCCGCGTGCTGCTTGAAGCCCGGCAGGTGCTTGGCCGAACAGGTGGGGGTGAAGGCGCCCGGCACGGCGAACAGCGCCACCCGCTTGCCCTTGAAGACGTCGTCGGAACTGATCGGGGCCGGCCCGTCAGCCCCCGGAGTCATGAACTTCGCGTCCGGCAGCTTGTCGCCAACCTTGATCGCCATCGCGGCGTCTCCCTTTGATGCATTGGCCGACCAAGCCGGCGGCAAAGTCTAGATAGGGGCAAGCTTTCGACAGGCCAAGCCCTTGAGGCGCCTTGAAGAGGCCGCGGCAAACACCGATCATCCGATTCATGCCCGACCGCGATCCGTACCGGTCCGCCAGCGCGCCCAGCTTCCTTGCCGGGCGCATGCTGATCGCCATGCCGGGGATCGAGGATCCCCGCTTCGAGCGCGCGGTGCTGTTGATCTGCGCCCACGACGACCAGCACGCCATGGGGCTGGCGGTGAACCGGCCGGTGGAAGGGCTGACCGTGCCCAGCCTGCTGACGCGGCTGGGGGTCAAGCAGGCGATCGAGCTGCCGGACGATCTGGTGCTGTTGGGCGGACCGGTGAACCCGGAACGCGGCTTTGTGCTGCACACCAACGACTATCTCTGCGAGGAGTCGAGCCAGGAAGTCGGCGACGGCGTGGCCCTGACCACCACCCTGCAGATCCTCGAGGCCATGGCCAGCCGCAACCGCCGGCCGCGTCGCTCGATCCTGACCCTCGGCTATGCCGGCTGGAGCGCCGGTCAGCTGGAGAGCGAGATCCGCGAAGGCGTCTGGCTGACCTGCGACGCCGATGATGAGCTGCTGTTCGGCGACGACCACGAGCACAAGTGGTCGATGGCGCTCGCCAAGATGGGCGTCGGCGCCGAGGTGCTGTCACCCGAGACGGGGCGGGCCTGACGGATCGGTGGGGCTGGATCGGCCTCGGGACATGCCGCCGTTAGAACGATTTCAGCCGTGGCGCGTTAGCAGCGTTTCGATCTGACCATAAGAGGGTGCGGGCATGGCGAGGGGCGACCTAAGGGCGACGGACGAAGTGCGCGAAGCGGCCGCAAACCGAAGCTACGGGTCGATCTCGATCCTGCTCCATTGGACGATCGCCCTTCTGATCCTCATTCAGATCGGGCTCGGCTGGTACATGAACGAGGCGCTGCCCGACCACTCGCCAGCTCAGGCCGGCATATTGACGCTACACATATCGGTCGGGCTGACGATCCTGCTGCTCGTGCTGATCAGGATCGGTGTCAGGCTGACCAATCCAGCGCCACCTCTGCCGCCAGGCATGGCCTTGTGGGAACGGGTATTCGCCCGCGCGTCCCATCTCCTTTTCTATGTCCTGATGCTCGCGATGCCGCTGACCGGCTGGGCCCTGGCGTCACTCGGGGCGCGCCCGATCCAGTTCTGGGGCTTGCTGTGGCCACATCTGCCCGGCCTGGGGCTTCTGTTCGGCTCGCCGGCGCCGCGACCCGTTCGCCATGAACTCTCCCACATCCATGTCTATATTCTCATCTGGATCGTGCTGATCACTCTGGCC
>CALAEG010000342.1 GCA_937890965.1 uncultured Caulobacteraceae bacterium
CGTGATCCCATAGGCGGTCACCAGGCCGCGCGGATGGTCCGGAATGTCGGCGCTCAGGACAACCTGCGGGTCGGGCAGCAGACCGGCGGAAAAGACCTGGGCGGCGGAGACGTGGGCGGCCGCGCGCCTGGCGGCGAGATCGGGGCTGTTGAGCACGGCAAGGATCGCGGCGTCGGTGGGATCGATGCCCCGGGCGGGATCGACCGGGTGCGGCGGCAGGGCCGCCAGCCGGATGCTGGAGACATCGACGGAAAGCGCGCCGGCGCTGGTCGCCAGGTCCGGGCCCTGGGCCAGCGGCCGGGCTTTGAATTGGGCGCAGCCGCCGAGGGCGGCGGCCACGCCGAGCGCCGCGGCCAGACGCGCCCCAAGACGCCCCGCGGAGTCCATGTCCCGATTCTGAAGCTTCACAGGACCTGATTGTCTGGGTTCGAGCCTCACGAGGCGCTGACCGTGGGGTTGGGAATGGGCAATGTTCGCCCACCCTGGACGAAAACGACGCGGGCTTCGAGCCCCGGCGCGGCGTCGCGCAGGCTGGCTTCGGCGCCGTGCAGCCGCGCCACCGCCGCCACCAGCGCCAGGCCCAGCCCGCTGCCGGGGGTCGAACGGTTGGCTTCGAGGCGATGAAAGCGGTCGAAGAGCCGCTCGCGTTCGGAGTCCGGGACGCCGGGGCCGTTGTCTATCACCGACAGGATCGAGCGCCCGCCCTCGGCGCCGCACCGCACGCGCACCCACGCCCGATTGCCGGCGTGGCGCAGGCCATTTTCCACCAGATTGACCAGCATCTGGGTGATGAGTTCACGATCGCCCTCGATGAGCACAGGATCGCCGCCCTCGAGGGTAAGGCGCTGACCGGCGTCCTCTGCCGATGGGGCGAAGGCATCCACAACGATACGGGCGACGGTCGTGAGGTCGAGCGTCTCGAACGCCGCCCGTCGCGCGCCTCCCTCAATCTCGGCGATGCGCAGCAGGGCGGCGAAGGTGGCGAGGATGGCGTCGAGTTCGCCGAGCGCCGCCTCGATCGCGACAGCCTGCTCCGTGCCTGCCGGGCGAGCGAGGCTTGCCTCCAGACGGCCGCGCAGGCGGGTGAGCGGTGTGCGCAGATCGTGAGCGATATCGTTCGAGACCTGGCGCAGGCTCTCCATCAGCGTGTCGATGCGGTCGAGCATCCGGTTGAAGCTGGCCGCGAGCCGCGCAAGATCGACGCCGCCACGCGCTTCCGGCACGCGGCGCGAGAGGTCGCCGTCGATGATGGCCTCGGCGGCGTCGGTGATGGCGGCGATCCGTCGGCCCATGCCGCGGCCAAGGCTGTAGCCGCCGAGCAAGCCGATCATCACCACCCCCACGATCGCCAGCAGGAATCGCTCGGCCAACAGCGCGTCAACCGCCTCGATGCTCTCGTCGTCGCCGCCGACCAGCAACCGATAACCGTTCGCCAGACTGGAGGTATAGACGCGAATCCGCTCCCGTTCACCGTCCGGCTGGCGGAGGCTGAGGTTCGACCAGCCCGGAATGGCGCGGCGCTCCGCCAGCCGCCCGGCGATCGCACCCCCGTCCGCGGTCACAAGGCCATAGTCCAACGCGCCGGGGGTCCGATCCCGCTCCTGCACGGCCTGGGAAACGCCCGTCAGGCCTTCGATCCGGAACTCCTGCACCAGGGCGGCCGACTCCGACAGGATCCGCGCGTCGAACTGTCGCGAGAGCGCCGCCCGCGTCGTCAGCACGGTGACGACGCCCAGCACCAGCACCGCGGCGACGAAGGCGGCCGTGTAGAGGGCGGCGAGACGAAGGCTGGCCGACTTGAGCATTGCTAGTCCGGTTCGCGCAGGCAGTAGCCGGCGCCGCGCAACGTGTGGATCAATTCTCGCGCGTGACCCCGATCTAGTTTGGCCCGCAGGCGGCTGATGTGGGTCTCGACGATGTTGGTCTTCGGATCGAAGTGAAAGTCCCACACAGCCTCGAGCAGCATGGTTCGAGTCACCACCCGCCCGGCGTTGCCCATGAGGTATTCCAGGAGCTGGAACTCGCGCGGCTGCAGCTCGATTCGCCGGCCGCCACGCGTGACCGTGCGACGCAGCAGGTTCATTTCCAGGTCCGCGACGCGCAGGGTGGTCTGAATGTCCTGGGTTGGCGGGCGCCGCGCCAGGGCGTTCACCCTGGCCAACAGTTCGGCGAAGGCGAAGGGCTTGACCAGATAGTCGTCGCTACCCGCTTCAAGCCCTTCGACCCGGTCGTCGATGCCGCCGAGAGCGGTCAGCAAGAGTACCGGGGTCTTCACGCCGGATGCGCGGATCGTGCGCAGAATAGCCAGACCGTCCACCTGGGGAAGCATGCGGTCCAGCACCATGACGTCGTAGGTCTCTCCCGCCGCGAGGAGCAGGCCGTCGCGCCCGGAAGCGGCGTGGTCGACGGCGTGCCCAGCCTCGGTGAGCGCACGCTTCAGATAGGCCGCCGTCTCCGCGTCATCCTCAACCAGCAGCAGCTTCATGGCCGGACACTGCGCTCCTGTGGCTTAGCGGAAAAGTCGGAACAAGAAGTTCGCCGCGCCAGCCCAAAGGACTGGCGCGGCAGGGCTATCGCACCCCGTTAGTGCTCGGCGGCTTCAGCCGCTGCGCTCTCGTGGCCGTTCTCGAGGACCTTGCCAGTCTTGGCGTCGACGCCGACTTCGTAGGTTCCTCCCGCGCTGCGGATGCCGAAAGAGTAGCGAAGGCCGCTGCGGCAGCGTTCCGTCTCAAGCTCTTGGTCGGTGATCGTACCTGGCCGCGCCTTCATCGCGGTGGCGCGGGCCTGGCTCAGGCTGATACGCGCCTGGCCGGCATACTGGTGGCCGGCGAATGTGGCAGGCAGCGTCGCCGCGTCGGCGATGCCTGCCAAGGCTAGGGCGAACGCCAATCCGCAAGCCGAAAACACTGTCCGTTTCATGTTAAGTTCCTCGTTGGAAGCCCCGCCTTGGTTTCGTTATGACGTCAACGAGATGTCGAGCGGGTGGCCGGAAGATTACGGATCGCCAATCTCCCAGCGGCGCCTGAACCGATCCGCCGGCGGCCTTGAGAGGGTGTGGGTCTGGGGATGCGAAAAGGCATGCCACCAGAGGCAAACCCTGCCAACCAAGTCTACTGAGACCCGATCCCATGAATTGAAGCGATGGCGTGAACCTAGTCTAGCCGACGTCGAGCGGATGCGACGGGGCGGATTGCCACTCCTCCCAAACCAGCCTTGGCGCTGACACGCGCGGAGTGCGCGTTTTGCGCCATTAGTCCAGACGCCCCGCATCCCTTCACTCTTGAAATCCGTGCCAGGCGGCCGTGCGACGGAAACCGGAACCGTGGCGCGTTCAATACCGGGGCAAAACCAGAATGCACCTTAGGGCGCATCATCTTTGTCGGGAATCCTTGAACACCATGAACCTCCTCCTTCGGGCCTCCGCGAGTGTCGCGGCGATGGCCGCCGTCGTTTCAGTTGCTTACGCTGTCCAAGCCCAGGACCAGGCGCCGCCGGCGCAGGGGCCCGCACACTCGGCCGAACAGCGCGCCGCCTGGATGCATGACCGCCAAGAGGCTCACGCCAAGGCGTTGCAGGCTATCCTCAACCTTCGCCCGGACCAGGAAGCCGCGTTCCAGGCCTTCCAGGCGGCCATGACGCCGCCGCCGCACGAACATCACGACATGGACCATGCCGCCGCCGGCGCCATGACCACGCCGCAGCGGCTCGATCGCATGGCCGATCGCATGGCCAAGCACGAGGCCGAGTTCCGGCGTCGCGCCGAGGCGATCAAGTCCTTCTATGCGGCGCTCAGCCCCGAACAGCAGCGGGCGTTCGACGCCATGCCGATGATGCGCGGCGGCGATCATGACATGGGTCACGGCCGTATGGGTCATGGGTCCGCGGAGCACGGACCCGACGACCAGGGCTAGGCCGCCGGTCCTCGTGTAGCGTTCAGCCGGGCCCGTCACGCGACGGGCCCGGTTTTTTCGGGGGCAATGGGCTGATTCGTTGCGACTATTTGTCAATCTATCAACGTTTCGGCGCGCCCATACTCCCCTATAGGTTCAGTCTGATTCGGCGCACGCCGGGAGCGGGGGCCATGGGCAAGCCAAGGGGGCGGAAATGGGCGCGGCGCGGCGCGCTCGCGCTCGTAATGCCGACCGCCCTTCTGCTCACCGCCTGCGCCGGCGGTGGCGGCGGCGGCGGCGGCTCGCCAGCGACGCCCACCCCCACCCCAGCGCCAACCCCGACACCCACGCCGACCCCGGCGCCAACCCCAGCGCCCACCCCCCCTCCAGCGCCAACTCCGACACCCACGCCGACCCCGGCGCCAACACCAGCGCCCACCCCCACTCCAGCGCCAACTCCGACACCCACGCCGACCCCGGCGCCAACACCAACACCAGCGCCAACGCCCACGCCCACGCCCACGCCTACCCCGCCTCCGACGCCAGCGCCGACGCCGACGCCGACACCGAGCTTTCCGACGGCGAACAGTCAGGAATTCATCAATCAGTACGGCCTGGGCCAGATCCATGCCGACTCAGCCTTCGCGGCCGGCGGGACCGGAAAAGGGATTACGGTCGCGGTCATCGACACCGGCGTCGATCCGGCCAATGCGGAGCTGACGAACCCGACCAACGACATCTCGCCGGCCTCGACCGACGTGGTCGGCACGCGCAACACGCCGGCTGGGGTCGGGGACCACGCGACCTGGGTCGCCGATGTGATCGGCGCCGAATTCAACGGCTTCGGTACGGTCGGGGTGGCGTACCAGTCGACCATCCTCTCCGTACGCGCCGATTCCGTCGGCACCTGCACCAGCCCCACCAGCAGCACCTGTTCGTTCACCGACGATGACCTGGCGACCGGGATCAACTACGCCGTGGCGCACGGCGCGCGGGTGATCAACCTGTCGGTCGGCGGCCCGAACGAGTTGGGCCCCAATTTCGAGACCGCCCTGCAGAACGCCGTCAAGGCCGGGGTGGTGGTGGCCGTGGCCGCCGGCAATGACGGGGGATCCAACCCCGAATGGCCCGCCCTGTACGCCGTCGATTCCCGCTATATGGGCTCGGTGCTGGCGGTGGGCGCGACGGTCCAGGCCACAGGAGCGCTGGCGCCCTTTTCCGACAAGGCCGGTTCGGCGGCGGGCGGATTTCTGGTCGCGCCGGGCGACTCCATCGTCACCGACTGCGGCCTGCCCGTTAACAACCTCTCGAACTGCTTCGTCGTCTCCGGCACCTCGTTCGCCGCTCCGCATGTCGCCGGCGCCCTGGCGCTTCTGCTGCAGGCCTTCCCCAACCTGACCGGCGCCAAGGCGGTGGCCATATTGGAACAGACCGCGACCCACACCGGCATCTATGCCGACAGCACCACCTACGGCTTCGGCCTGCTCGATCTGCAGACGGCGTTCCAGCCGATCGGGACCATGAGCGTGCCCACTGCGAGCGGCGTCACGATGTCGCCGGCGCCGGCGGCCGGCGCCACCCTGGCGTCCAGCTTCGGCGACTCCATGCAGCGGACCACCGCGCTGAACACAGTCGGCTACGACAGCTACAACCGGTTGTTTGACGTCAATCTGGCCGCCGGCTATCGCGCCGCGCCCCGGCGCAGCATCCAGTCCGACATCCCCGTCACGCCTCACGTCGCGCAACTGGCCATTAACCAGGGCCCGGTGAAGCTCAGCCTGACCACCGACTCCGAACCTGACAACGGCCCCGACCTGCGCGGCCGCGACGACCTGCGCCAGGCCGAGGAGCGGCGCTCCGATGTCAATCTCGAGGCCGACATGGGCCGGCTCAGCCTGCAGGCCTGGACCGGCCAGGGCGGCATGGCGCCGGCGGCGGGACTGGGGGCCGGAGAAAACGCCTTCGCCTCCATCGCCCAGCCCGACCACGCCGTGCGCGCCGCCTATAAGCTCAGCGCCTCCTGGTCGATCGCCGCCGAGACCGGCGGCGGCAGCCCCTATGCCCTCTATGGCCTGACCAATCTGGCCCCGTCGCACTACGACATGGCCACCGCGCGGTTCCAGCGCGGCCGGTTCACGGCCGAGTTTTCCACCGGCGACCTAGTCGAGCCGGAAGGGCCGCTCGGCTCCTTCCTGCCGCGCGGCTCGACCTTCGCCCTGCCGGCGCAGACCAGTTTCACCACCGCCCGCCTCGAATGGGCCGCGACCGACCTGCTGTGGCTCTCCGCCGAGGCCGGGTTTGGCCGCACCAACGCCCAGGGCCAGTTCCTCAACCTCGCCTCCAATGCGGTATCCAGCCAGTGGAGCCTTTCGGCGCGGACGGCCTGCGAGGCGATCCGGCCCGACTGCCTGCGCTTCGACGCCGAGATCGCCCAGCCCACCCGGATCGAGAGCGGGACCTTCAGCGCGGTGCTGGCCGATGTCCCGGCCCAGTACAGTGACCCGCTGACCTTCTCGAACCGGTCGTTCAGCGCCAGCCCCTCGGGCCGCGAGGTGGACCTGCGCTTTGGCGTCGCCCGCGCCTGGACCCGCGCCGGCGAGCTCGACCTGCAGGCCCTTGGCGTGCTCGACGAGAACAACGTGCATGGCGCGCCGCCCAATCTGGGCCTGCTGGCGAGCTGGCGCTCCCGCTTTTGAGCCCCTCCGCCGGCCTGGCCATCCTCGACCGGGATGGCGTGCTGAATCTCGACCTCGGCTATGCGCACCGGCCGGACCAGCTGGTGCTGGTCGATGGCGCCGCCAAGGCCGTGCGGCGGCTGAATGACGCAGGCTGGGCGGTGGCGGCTGTCACCAACCAGTCCGGCGTGGCGCGCGGTCTCTTTGACGAGGCGCAGGTCGGACGGTTCCACGCGGCGATGGACGCGGCCCTGGCGGCGTCGGGTGCGCGCATCGACGCCTGGTACTACTGCCCCTTCCATCCGGACGCGGTGGTCCCGGCCTATCGCCACGCCGACCACCCGGACCGCAAACCCAATCCCGGCATGGTGCTGCGCGCCCTGGCCGATTTCGCCATGCCGCCCGAGCGCGCCTTCCTGATCGGCGACCAGGCCAGCGACATCGAGGCGGCGCGGCGCGCGGGCGTGCGCGGCTATCTGTTCGAGGGTGGCGACCTGGACGCCCTTGTCGCCGAGGCGCTGGCCGGTCTGGCGGCGGGTTAGCGGTTGGCGCCGGTGGTGATGCCGAGCTCGTTCAGCAGCCCCACGAGCATGACCAGCACCAGCGCCGCCGACAGCAGCATCAGGAACTGCCACGGCACCATGCGCGGCTTGGCATAGTCGCGCGGCTTGGCGCCCATCCAGCCGCAAAAAACGGTCAGGGCCACGAAAGCCAGCATAAGCGCAATCGTTATGAGCGGGGTCATGAATAAGGTCGCGCGTTCCGTCACGTGTGGCGTCCGCCGGCTCGGGCGCGACCGGGCGAGCTTCTAGCAGCGCCCGCGCGGACATGACAACCGTCGCGGCGGGTATCGGGACGCGGCGCTGACGATCTCGTCCCAGCCCAGCGTGCGGCGCGGCGGCCCGGAGACGGACACC
>CALAEG010000343.1 GCA_937890965.1 uncultured Caulobacteraceae bacterium
TCGTCGGAGAGCGACATCACGCCCCTGCCATGGGCGGACCACCGTTGTGGCCCAGCGTCGGGTCAGGCTCGGGAGGCTTGCGGCCGGCGCCGATCTTCGGCTCCTCGCCGCGCAGCAGTCGCCGGATGTTCTCGTGGTGGCGGATGAAGATCAGCACGGCCATGAAAACGGTCAGCACGATCACCGGATAACCGGCATGTACGGCAAAGGCGAAGAGCGGAGCCAGCGCCGCCGCTGTGAGCCCTCCCAGGGACGACATGCGGAACAATGCCGCCATGGCGAGCCAGGTCGCGCCGGCCAGCACGCCCACCGGCCAGGCCACCGCCAGCAGCGTGCCGAAGAAGGTCGCGACACCCTTGCCACCGCGAAACCTCAGCCAGACCGGGAAGATGTGGCCGACGAAGGCTGCGCCGCCAGCCAGGGCCGCGGCCACGAGCCCGGCATCGGCGCCTTGGCCGTGGGTGACGACCAGCCGCGCGACCAGCACGGCCACCGCGCCCTTGCCGCCATCGCCTATGAGCGTGATCGCGGCCAGATCCCGCCGGCCGGTGCGCAGAACATTGGTCGCGCCGATACTGCCCGAACCGATGGCGCGGACGTCCCCGGCCCCGCCAAGCCGCGTGGCGATCACCCCGAACGGGATCGAGCCCAGGAGGTAGCCGCCGATCAGGACGGCGGCGATGATGGGAACGGTCAGCATCGGGCCAGTCTAGGTTGTTTGACTGAGCGCGAAAAGCGCGGCGCGCACCTGGGCGGCGAGGGCGGCGATGTCGACCGGCGCGGTGGTGTCGGCCTCGATGACCGGACCCAGCGCCATCGGACGGTCGAATTCGCGCAGCATCTCCACGTCGACTTCGGCCAGGACGTGGGTCGGATGGCGCCCGGTGGCATGGGAGCGGCGATTATAGCGCTCGGCCGCGAGCTCCAAGGGACATCGGCAAGAGCTCCACGAGCGGAGCGGGCAGGGCGGCCAGCTTCTGCCGCTCATAAGCGCTCTCCGGCCGGAAGTTGGCTTCGAGCACCGCCGCCGGGAAGACTTGTGTGAGCGCCCAGATCAGCTCCATCGACGCCCCGCCCAGGCTTCGCGACCAGTCGCGCGCCTCGCCATGGGTCGGCAGATGGTCGTGCAGCGTCTCCTTGATGTGATCCTTGCGCAGCAGCGGCAGGCCCAGGCGTTGCGCCAGCGGGATGGCCAGGCTCGACTTGCCGGCCCCGGGTGGGCCGGAGACGATCACGAAGCCGCGCTCGACGGCCACGGCGTCAGACCGCGACGACCGCGCGGGCGGAATGCACGATCCGCCCGTCGACCAGGGTCATCAGCACCTTGCCCTGCAGGCTGCGGCCGTCGAACGGGGAGTTCTTCGATTTGGAGATCAGCTTGTCCGCATCGATGCGGATCGGCCCGCCGATGTCGCAGAGCACCAGGTCGGCCGGCGCGCCCGCGGTAAGCGTGCCGGCGTCGAGGCCGAGCAGGCGGGCGGGCTTTGCGGTGACCGTGGCCATCAGGTCGACCAGTGAGCCGCGGCCCTCATGGAAGAGGGTGAGCAGGGCTGGCAGCAGCGTCTCCAGGCCGACCGCGCCGGGCGCCGCCTCGTCGAAGGGCAAACGCTTGTCCTCGGCCGGGGCAGGGGCGTGGGCTGAGACCACCACGTCGATCAGGCCGCTGGCCAGCGCCTCGATCAGGGCCTGGCGGTCGTCCTCGGCGCGGAGCGGCGGGACCAGCTTATAGAAGGTGCGATAGTCGCCGATGTCGAGTTCGTTGAAGCTCAGATGGTTGATCGAGACCGTGGCGTGGACGGCGACGCCGCGATCCTTGGCGCGCTTCAGGCTCTCCAGCGAGGCCGCCGAGCTGAGCTGGTCGATGATCAGGCTGGCGCCGGTCAACTCCGCCAACGCCAGGTCGCGCTCCAGCATGATGCGCTCGGCCGCCTCCGGGATCCCGGCCAGGCCCATGCGGCCGGCGAATTCGCCCTCGTGCGCCGCGCCGGTCGACAACCATGGATCGGAGGGTCGGTGCGACACCGGGACGCCGAAGCCGTTGGCATAGACCAGCACCCGCCGCATCACCTGGGAATCGACGATCGGCCGGTCGACATCGGTGACGTAGACGCAGCCGGCCTCGCGCATCAGGCCGATCTCGGCCATCACGCGGCCCTCCATGCCCTTGGTCGCCGCCCCGGCCGGATAGACCTTGGCCAGGCCGATATCGCGCGAGCGGCGCAGGATGAAGTCGACCACCGAGGGCTCGTCGACCACCGGATCGGTGTCCGGCTGCACCACGATGGAGGTGACGCCCCCGGCCACGGCGGCGCGGGCGGCGGATTTCAGCGTCTCCTTGGTCTCCGCGCCCGGCTCGCCGGTCTTGACCCGCAGATCGACCAGGCCAGGCGCCAGCATGGCGCCGTCGCAGGCGACCACCTCGATATCGGCCGACAGGCCCTCATGGGTCGGTTGCCGGATCACCTCGGCGATGACGCCGTCGGCGACCATCAGGCAGCCGGGGCCGTCGTAGCCCGCAGCCGGATCGACCAGGCGCGCGCCGGTGAAGGCTAAGGGGCGGGTCTCGGCCATCAGTCGTTGTCCAGCCGCGCGGCCAGGCTGGCCAGCACCGCCATGCGCACGGCGACGCCCATCTCGACCTGGTCCTGGATCAGGCTGATGGAGAGGTCGTCGGCGACGTCGGAATCGATCTCGACACCGCGGTTCATCGGCCCGGGATGCATGACCTTGGCGCCCGGCGCGGCATGGGCGAGCTTTTCGCGGTCGAGGCCGTAGAAGCGGAAATATTCCCGGGTCGAGGGGACCAGCGCGCCGGTCATGCGCTCCAGCTGCAGGCGCAGCATCATCACCACGTCGACCCCGGAGATGCCCTGGCGCAGGTCGTGGAACACCTCGGCGCCCCAGCGGTCGACGCCGGCCGGCATCAGGGTCGCCGGTCCGACCAGGCGCACGCGCGCGCCCAGGATCTGCAGCATCAGGACGTTCGAACGCGCCACGCGGGAGTGCAGCACGTCGCCGCAGATGGCCACGGTCAGGCCCTCGACGCGGCCGAGCGAGCGGCGGATGGAGAGCGCGTCGAGCAGGGCCTGGGTGGGATGCTCGTGCTGGCCGTCGCCCGCATTGATGACGCTGCACCCGACCTTCTGCGCCAGCAGCGACGCCGCGCCGGACGAGGAGTGCCGCACCACCAAAAGATCCGGTCGCATGGCGTTCAGGGTCACGGCCGTGTCGATCAGGGTCTCGCCCTTGGCCATGGAGGAGGCGCGCGGGCTCATATTGACCACATCGGCGCCCAGCCGCTTGCCGGCCAGTTCGAAGGAACTCTGGGTGCGCGTTGAATTCTCGAAGAAAAGGTTCATCAGTGTGCGACCCTTGAGCAGGTCGAGCTTCTTCGACTTCTCCCGGTTCAGGGCGACGAATCCATCGGCCAGGTCGAGCAGGTCGCCCAGCACGACGCGGTCCAGATCGAGGGCGGAAATGAAATGGCGGCTCGGGAACGGAAAGGTCCGCGCGCGGACGTCGTCGATACCGGGAGCGGTCGTGGCCATTAAAGCGCTGTCATAGGCGGCTTTTGCCCGCCGGCCAAGCGACTCGCGTCTGAACTTGCGCGTGAAGGCCCGGATCATCGAGGCGGACTGGCAGGGGCTGCCGCAAGCAGCCCACAAGCGGACTCTCCCAATGTCCGCTAAGGGTGGAAAGCGGTCATTCCCGGCCGTCCGTCAACACACACGCACCCGACACGAATTTT
>CALAEG010000344.1 GCA_937890965.1 uncultured Caulobacteraceae bacterium
TCGTCCGGATAGTCGATCTTGCCGCAGCCGGCGCAGGCCAGGTTGCAGCGGAACAACGGCTCAAGCATCAGCACGATCGGATAGCGTTTGCGGCCGGTCAGCGCCTGTTTGGCGACATAGGACCCGATGCGGGCGGTTTGCAGAAACGGCAGACCCAAGGCGATATTCCCTTCAGGTGGTGGGTTCGGCGACGCGTTCGCGGAGCGCGGCGGGGAGACGGAACTCGATATTCTCCTCCACGCCGTCCATCTGTATCACGTCCACATCGGTAAGTTGGCGCAGGGCCTCGATGACCTCGACCACCAGGGCCTCGGGCGCCGAGGCGCCGGCGGTCAGGCCGATGGCCTTCACTCCATCGATCCAGGTCGGATCGAGGTCGCTGGCGTCGGCGATCAGATAGCTGGGCAGGCCTTCCTCGACGCCGATCTCGCGCAGGCGATTGGAGTTGGAACTGTTCTGGGCCCCGACCACCAGGATGAGTTCGGCCACCTTGCACAGGTCGCGCACGGCGGTCTGCCGGTGCTGGGTGGCGTAGCAGATGTCGGCGGTGTCGGGCCCGACCACGTCGGTGAACCGGGCCTGCAGCGCGGCGATCACGCCCTTGGTATCGTCGACGCTGAGCGTGGTCTGGGTGACATAGGCCAGCGGCGTATCCAGTGGCACGTCGAGGCTGAGCACGTCCGCTTCGGAGGAGATCAGGTGCACGGGTCCGCCGACCTGGCCCATGGTGCCCTCGACTTCCGGGTGGCCGGCATGGCCGATCAGCACCAGGGTGCGGCCCCGACTGACATAGCGCTTGCCCTGCATATGCACCTTGGAGACCAGCGGGCAGGTGGCATCGATCACCGGCAGCTTGCGCGCCGCCGCCTCCTTGACCACCGATTGCGCCACGCCATGGGCGCTGAACACGGTGACGGCGTTGTCGGGAATCTCCGATACGTCCTCGACGAAGATGGCGCCCTTGCGCTTCAGCGTGTCGACCACGTGGCGATTGTGCACGATCTCGTGGCGCACATAGACGGGCTGGCCGAACTTGACCAAGGCGCGGTCGACGATGTCGATCGCGCGCACGACGCCTGCGCAGAAGCCACGGGGTTGAGCTAGGTAGACCTTGACCATCGAATCTCGCTGCCGACGCGGTTCAAACGCCTTAAGGATCAAAGTAGTCCATTCGGGCATGGTTCGGAAGACACAGAGCCCGGCTAATCGCCGGGCGCGTGTTTTTCTCGCAAGTGCTCATTCCTTACTTTCCGCGCGGCCAAAGTCGCGGCTATCGTCCGCGGCATGACCGTTTCCGACACGATTTCCGATCCCGGCCCCGCCCAGATGCAGACGCTCGAGGCGTCGCTGAAGCGCAGCACTGCCCTGATCGACCAGACCCTGGATGCGGTCCTGCCGCGCCCGGAGGGCCTGCACGCCCGCGTCGCCGAGGCCATGCGCTACGCCGTTTTCGCCGGCGGCAAACGCCTGCGGCCCTTCCTAACCGTGGCCAGCGCCGGCCTGTTCGAGGTTCCTCAAGCTTGCGGCCTTCGGGTCGCGGCGGCCATCGAGTGCCTGCACACCTATTCGCTGATCCATGACGACCTGCCCTGCATGGACGATGACGACCTGCGCCGGGGGCGGCCCACCACCCACCGTCAGTTCGATGAGGCCACCGCGGTGCTGGCGGGCGATGCGCTGCTGACCCTGGCCTTCGGCATTCTGGCCGATTCGGCCACCCATCCATCCGGCGAGGTGCGCGCCGAGCTGGTCGCGCGGCTGGCCAAGGCCGCCGGCTCCGACGGCATGATCGGCGGCCAGATGATCGACATCCTGGCGCCCGGGCGGGACTATGGCGAGGCGGAGGTCATCCTGTTGCAGCAGTTGAAGACCGGCGCCCTGTTCGAATTCTCCTGCGAGGCTGGCCCCATCCTGGCCGGCGCCGGAGCGGAGGATCGTTCAAGGTTGAACAAGTTCGCCCGTGGCCTCGGCCTGGCCTTCCAGATCGCCGACGACCTAATCGACGCGCTCGGCACCGCCGAACAGGCCGGCAAGGCGGTCGGCAAGGACCAGGATCAGGGCAAGGCCACCCTGGTCTCGCTCTATGGGATCGACAAGGCCCGCGCCGAATCGATCCGCCTGGCGCGGACTGCGGCGGCGAGCCTCGCCTCCTATGGTTCGGCCGCCGACGATTTGCGCGCCCTGCCCTTCTTCCTGCTCGACCGGGCCGCGTAGCCGCCGAAGCGGCTATTTCAGCGCGGCGAGCGTCAGGTCGACGCTGTCCGCCGGCGCCGTCTCCGGATCCTGGCTCGGCCCGGCGGGAGCGACCGTCCCGTTGGCCAGGCTCTTCTCCAGCGCGCGAACCCCGCCCAGGGTCTGGCCGAGCTTGGCCGCCCGGTCCAGATCGGCGCTGGCCAGGCCATAGGGCTGGCTCATCAGCTTCAGGGCCGCGGCGTCGTCGACCGCCTTTTGCTGGGCGTCCGGCTGGATTTCGGAGCTGGCGTCGGGGAACAGGTTCGCGGCCGTGGGGCCAGTCGGGGCCGGGGTCGGCGCAGGCGCGTCGAAACTCGGCAGGTCCAGCGGCGCGGTGTCGCCGTCGATCTCGCTCTGCTTGTTCTGCAGATACACCGAACGCAGGGTCGCATAGGGGTCGGTCGCGTCGCTCAAGAGCGAATTCAGCTGACCCTCGACGGCCTCCCGCAGGTCGAGGCCGCCCACCACCAGGCGGACCCCATTGATCTCGCCCTGGCTGGCGAACCGCGCCCAGTGGAAGGGGTCCATCAAGAGATCCGCACCGGCGCCGACCAGGTCGCGCAGCGTCGTCGGGCCGCCGATCGGCAGGTACATGTAGGGTCCCGGATGGACGCCCCAGTGGCCCAGCGTCACCCCGAACTCGTTATTGTGGTGCGGCATGCCCCACTTGCCCGCGACATCGATCAGGCCGGCCACGCCGATCGTCGAGTTGGTGACGAAGCGCCCGGCCGTCACCTCCGCCTGCTTGATTCGCCCTTGCAGCACGTCGTTGAAGAAGACCGTGGGCTCCGACAGGTTGACCAGCACATTGTGAATACCCCTGCCGATCGGCCCCGGCGTGATCGCGGCGTAGATGTGGGTGATCGGGATGATCAGGTGGCGATCCAGCGCGCCTTCGATCGCGTAGTTGAAGCGGTTGAGCCGCTCCCAGGGATCGCCCGGCGTATGCGTGGCGGCCGCGGGCGGCGGGGCTGGCGGCTGGGCCGGCGGCGGCGCGCTCTGCGCCCACGCGACCGGGGCTGCGCCGACCATCATTGCGCCGACCAGGGCGGCCAAGCCGTAGCGACGCATGAAAGACCCCTTCGCTGAGCGACACATATTAGGGCGCGCCAGCCCTTGTGCAACCAGGGCTCGGCGCCGATCGCCAGCCCGGGCTGGACGGGCTTGGCCCAGTCATGTTCAATCCGCGCCAACACGGGAGGGGCAGGCGCCCATGATCAGTTGCGGATATGGCGGTCCGGCGCCGCGGACGGCGTGGTGACCGCGCGCCCCTCGCTCATCGGACGCCTCGTCGCACTGTGCGCCAGCCAGGCCTGGATCGTCCTTGTGCTGGCGATCGCGCTGGGGGCGGCCGCGGCCATGTACGCCGTCGGCCACTTCGCCATGAGCACCGACACCGCCGCCCTGCTCTCGCCCAAACTGCCCTGGCGGATTCGCGAGGCCGCCTTCAACAAGGCCTTCCCGCCCGACGGCTCGCAGATCGTCGTGGTGGTCGACGGCCAGACGCCCGAACTGGCCGAACAGGGCGCCGCCGCCCTGGCCGCCCGCCTGCAAGCCCAGCCGACCCTGTTCAAGGCCGTGCGCCGGCCGGACGCCGGGCCGTTCTGGGACCATGAGGGCCTGCTCTACCTGCCGCTCAAGGACGTGCAGTCCAGCATGGCCCAGCTGATCCAGGCCCAGCCGTTCCTGGGGCCCATCGCGGCCGACCCCTCGATCCGCGGGCTGATGGGCGCCCTGTCCACCGCCTTGCAGGGCGTCAGTCTCGGCCAGGCCTCGCTGGAGGACATCCACAAGCCCATCCACCGGCTGGCCGACGCGCTGGAGGGGGTGCAGGCCGGCAAGCCGACCTTCTTCTCCTGGCGCACCCTGATCACCAACGGCGCGCCCGATCCGCGCGAACTGCGCCACGTCATCCTGCTCGATCCCAGCCTCGACTTCGCCCGGCTGCAGCCCGGCCAGGCGCCCACCCAGGCCATCCGCGCCGACGCCAAGGCGCTGCAGCTCGACACCGCCCACGGCGTGCGCGTGCGGCTGACCGGCAATATTCCGCTGGAGGACGAAGAGTTCGGCAGCCTCGCCGACCGCGCCGGGCTGATTGGAACCCTGGCGGTCAGCGCCATCATCCTGATGCTCTGGCTGGCGGTGCGTTCAGCGCGGCTGATCATCTCGATCCTCTTGACCACCTTCCTTGGCCTGGTCTGCACGGCGGCCATGGGGCTGCTGATCTTCCACCGGTTCAACGCCATCTCGGTGGCCTTCATCCCGCTCTTCGTCGGGCTGGGCATCGATTTCGGCATCCAGTTCAGCGTCCGCTACCGCGCCGAACATATGGGCGGGACCGGCGTCTCCGACGCGCTGCTCGCCTCCGGCAACGGCATGGGCCGCTCGCTGGCCCTGGCCGCCACCGCGATCGCCGCCGGCTTCCTGGCGTTCGCGCCCACCGACTATTACGGCATCTCGCAGCTCGGGGTGATCGCGGGCCTCGGCATGTTCATCGCGCTCAGCCTGAACCTCACCGTCCTGCCGGCCCTTATCCGGCTGAGCCGGCCGCCCGGCGCGCCCGAAAAGGGAACCCATCCGAGCCTGTCGCGGATCGACACCTATGTGCTCGGCCACAGGCGGCTGGTGATCGGGACCGGCGTCGGCGCGGCCCTGGTCTCGGCGGCCCTGCTGCCGCTCCTGCATTTCGACTTCAATCCGATGCACCTGCGCAGCGCCAAGGCGGAATCGGTCGCCACCCTCTACGACCTGATGAAGGACCCCAACCAGGCGACCAACACGCTGGAGGAGGTCGGCCCGAACCTGTCCGTCACCGACGCCGTCGCCGCCAAGGTGCGCAGGATCCCCGTGGTCCTCGACGCGCGCACCCTCTCCAGCTTCGTGCCCGCCGACCAGCCGGCGAAGATCGCCGCCATCGCCGACGCGTCCAACCTCCTGGACCTGACGCTGAACCCGCTGGTGGTGGCGCCTCCGCCGACCGACGCCGAGGTGGTCGCCAGCCTGAACCAGACGGCGGTGGCGCTGCGCGCCGCGGCCAGCGGCCAGAACGGCGCGGCGGCCAGCGACGCCCTGCGCCTGGCCGGCGACCTGGACGACCTGGCCAAGGCCAGCCCGGATGTTCGCGCCAAGGCCACCCAGGTGCTGATGCCGGGCCTCGGCATATTGCTCACCCAGGTGCGCGCCTCGCTGCAGCCGCAGCCGATCTCCTTGCAGAGCCTGCCTGCCGACATGCAGCGCGACTGGGTGACGCCAGATGGCCGCGCCCGCGTGTCGATCATCCCAAAGGGCGATTCCAACGACAACGCCGTGCTCAACAAGTTCATCAAGGCGGTGGTCCCGGTGGTCCCGGACGTGACCGGGGCTGCGCTCGGCATCTATGAGGGCGGCCGCACCATCGTCGGCGCCTTTGTCGAGGCGGGGGTTCTCTCCTTCGTCGCCATCACCCTGCTGCTCCTGCTTGTGCTCCGGCGCGTGCGCGACGTGGCCATCACCATGGCGCCCATCGTGCTCACCGGGCTCCTGACCATGGGCAGCTGCGTGATCATCGGCCAGCCGCTGAACTTCGCCAACATCATCGCGCTGCCGCTGCTGTTCGGCATCGGCGTGGCCTTCCACATCTATTTCGTCATGTCCTGGCGCTCGGGCGGCTCGCACCTGCTCACCTCCAGCCTGGCGCGCGCGGTCTTCTTCAGCGCGCTCACCACCGCCACCGGCTTCGGCAGCCTCTGGGCCTCCAGCCACCCGGGCACCGCCAGCATGGGCAAGCTCCTGATGATCTCGCTGCTCTGGACCCTGGTCTCGGCCCTGCTGTTCCAGCCGGCCCTGATGGGCGACCCGCCGGCCCAACCGGAACCGGCGCCCGAGGGGGAAGCGCGGCACGGCGAGGCGGCGGCCTAGGGATCTCGCCCGGGTAAGATTTACACACAGGATCCCACGGCCATGAAAATCGACCTTTCCGGGCGCACCGCCCTCGTCACCGGCGCCAGTCGCGGCATCGGCAAGGCCATCGCGCTGTCCCTCGCCGAGGCCGGCGCGGACCTGGCGGTGAATTACCGCAAGGACGCCGCCGCCGCCGATGAGACGGTGCGGGAGATCCAGGGGATGGGCCGTAAGGCCAAGGCCTACGCCGCTTCGGTGGAGAACTGGGACGAGGACGAGGCCATGGTGGCCGAGGTGGTGAAGGACTTCGGCGGGATCGGCATCCTGGTCAACAATGCCGGCATCGCCAGTCGCGGCCAATCGGTGGCCGACACCGACCCGGCCGAGATGGAACGGGTGGTGCGGGTTCACGCCTTCGGCCCGCACTATTTGTGCAAACTCGCCATCCCCCACATGCGCAAGGCGGGCCGCGGCGACATCATCATGATCTCGTCGGTGGCGACTCTCGGCATGGGCGCCCGCGGCGGTCCCTACAACATGGGCAAGGCGGCCATGGAGGCGCTGGCGCTCACGCTCGCCAAGGAGGAGCGCCAGCACGGCATCCGCTGCAATATCGTCGCCCCCAGCCTCACGGTCACCGAGATGGGCCGCCGCCTGACGCGCGCCACGACGGGAATCGAGGACATCCACGACCTCGACGCCCGCTCGCCCTTCGGCCGTGTCAGCACGCCGGAGGACGTCGCCAGCGCCGTCACCTGGCTGGTCTCATCGGCGAACCCCTACGCCAACGGCCAGAAGATCAATATCAACGGAGGGGGGTGAAGATGGCTGAGGTCATGCACACCTGCGCCGCGGCCGGAGCCTCATTCCTGATCGCCGTCCTCTGGTTCGACCTGATGTTCGACGTGCAGACGCGCCGGCGTGGCGGTGGCGACCTTCCGGCCGAAGTCCTCGCCTCGATTGGCGGCTACTATCGCCGGGTCACCACGCAGGCGACGCCGATGAACCGGCTGATCACACTGGTCATGGCGGTTACCGTCGTGTCGATCGTCGTTGAGATCGTCAGGGGCGGCGCGCCCTGGTGGGTCGGATGGATTTCACTGGCGGCGGCGGTCGGCGGGATCGGGCGGGCCGCCACCCGCACGGTCCCCGACGCGGTCCGCCTCGGGCGCGCGCTCGATCCGGTCGAGGTGCAGAGCCGACTCGCGCGTTCCATCTACCGCGACCACGTCTTCTGCCTCGCGGTCATGGGTGTGGTGCTCGGACTCCAGCTCACGGTCGGCATCTAGGTCCAAGGCGGCGCGCGGCGTCGAGGACCGTGCGCTTCCGCGTTGTCATCCGCTGCCGCTACGTCAGTTGAAGCGCCGCTTCTTCAGCCGTGAGGCGCGATCGACGGTGCGTATCTCGACGTCGAAGATGTCGCCTTCCCGTTTCAGGCGAAGCGGAGCCGTGACGCCGGCTGGGCCCAGCGCCCACAGCTTGGTGTAAAAGTCCGCCAGGCTGGCGACCGGCTGTCCGGCCACGGCCAGGATGACGTCGCCTGGGCGCACCTCGGCGCGATCCGCCGGACCGCCTTCCGTGACATCGATCACCACGACGTTGGCGCCGTCATCATGGGACAGGACCCCGAGCCAGGGCCTTGGCGGATGAACCTGCCGGCCCCGGGAAAGGTCGTCCAGGATGGGCGGCAAGAGCTCGATCGGAACCGACATATTGATGATCGAGGGGCGGCCGTCAGCCATTTCCTGCTGCATCTGCAGCGAGCCGACGCCCATCAACGCGCCGGTCGGTCCGATCAGGGCGGCGCCGCTCCAATGCGGGTGGCCGGGGCCGGTGAAGATCGCCTCGTCGAGCTTGTATTCCCAATAGCCGGTGAAGGGTTGCCGGGCGATCACGCGTCCGGCGATGGCGTGGGCGATCCCGCCGCCGCCGGCCAGGATGATGGGGTCTTCGGCCTGCAGGCGACGCGAGTCGCCCAGCGGCAAGGCCGGGAGGTTCAGCGGCTCAAGGGCGTGGACCAGCCCGAAACCGGTCACCTGATCGTAGCCGAGCACGTGGGCGGGAACCCGGCGGCCATCGTTGGCGATCAGGGTGACCTCATCGGCTTCGGTGATCAGATAGCCGATGGTCAGGACCAGGCCGTTGGTCCCAATGACGATGCCGTTGCCCCAGCGCTCCGAACCCAGGGTCCGGGCGGTGAAGGCGTCCTCGGGTACGCGCGCCTGAAGGATGACCAGCGAGGCCAGCGCCTGATCGAGATCGAAGGCCAAGCCCCGCGCCTGCGGCCGCAAGGCCTTTTCAACTTCAAACTCGTCGAACGGTGATGTCATGCACGCCTCTGTCGCCTCCAGACGAATCTAGGGTGCGCCGGCGCGGCGGCAAGTCCAGCGCGCCGGCGATCGCCCGTTCAACCCGCCGCTGGCTCGAGTTTGTCCTGGGTCTTGGTCTCGAAGTCGCTGGCGTCGTGGCGTTCGCGCAGCTGGGCGGAAGGCTCGCCCCAGGCGGCGTTGACCATGCGCCCGCGCTTGACCGCCGGGCGCTCGCCGATGGTCTTGGTCCAGCGCTGCAGGTTCTTGTAGTCCTGCACCTGCAGGAATTCCCCGCCGCCGTAGAGGGCGCCGTTGGCCATGCCGCCATACCAGGGCCAGACCGCCATGTCGGCGATCGAATAGTCGTCGCCGCCCAGATAGGGGCTTTCGGCCAGCCGGCGGTCGAGCACGTCCAACTGGCGCTTCACCT
>CALAEG010000345.1 GCA_937890965.1 uncultured Caulobacteraceae bacterium
GACGCGCCGGTGACGACCGCGACCCGTCCCGCCAGAGGTTTGTCCATAGCCGTCCTTTCGCACCCGAACCGTCCGCTGATTTCGATCATATCGCGACAGGCGGCCAGCATTTTCATCGTGACAGGCGCCGCTGGCATGGCGCACGTCATGCCGCATGCGCTCAAGCTTAGAGACGACGCAGAGCGGCCCGCGTCTGCCGATCGACATCGATACCGTGAAGGGCTTCATGGACCCGGCCGAGGGGCGCGCGCTGTACGATGCGGCGCTGGCCTGCGCGCCACGCGGGCCTTGTCTTGAGATCGGCGCCTATTGTGGCAAGTCGGCCCTCTATCTGGGCGCGGCCTGCCAGGCGGCGGGCGGCGTGCTGTTCTCGGTCGACCACCATCGGGGCTCGGAAGAGAACCAGCCGGGCTGGGACTATCACGACGCCGAACTGTGGGACGAGGCGGCCGGGGCCATGGACACCCTGCCCTTCCTGCGTACGACCCTGCGGCTGGCCAGGCTGGAGGAGGTGGTCTTTCCGGTGGTCGGCCGCTCGGCCCTGATCGCCAGGGTTTGGGCCACGCCGCTCAGCCTGGTGTTCATCGACGGCGGCCACACGCTGGAGGCGGCGCTGGCCGACTATCGCGGCTGGACCCCGCATCTGATGGCCGGCGGGACCCTGGCCATCCACGACGTCTTCCCCGACCCGGCGGATGGCGGACGGCCGCCGTTCGAGATCTATCAGCGCGCCATGGCCTCGGACCTTTATGAGGAGGTTCTGGCGGTGAAGAGCCTGCGCATCCTGCACAAACTTTAGAGCCGGATCAGCACGTCGCTGGCGGGGGAGACGGCGTCGCGCGCATCAAAGGCCAGGATGGCCGCGGCCTGGGTCCAGGTGGGCCGTTCCTTCGGCCAGAACAGGCCCTCGGCATATTGCCAGCCCATCCAGAAGGCGCCCGTTTCGTCGCGGTGCGCCAGTTGGGCCTCGAGCACGGCCGAGGCCGCGGTGCGAGCGCCGAGGCTGAGAAGGGCCATGGCCAGTTCGCAAGACTCCGCCACTGTCACCCAGGGCTGGCTGGCCACGCAGCGGCAACCAAGGCCAAGCACGCTGAACCGCGCCGCCCGCGCCTCCAGCCGGGCCAGGGCCGCGGCCTGGCCCAGCACGCCGGACAGCGCCGGATAGTACCAGTCCATGGCGAAGTCGGAGCGATCCTGGCGGCGGTCGAACCGCTGCGGCGCGCAACAGAGCGCCTGCTTCAGCCGCACCTGCGCCCGCGCCCACGCCGGCTGCGGATCGCCGACCAGGGCGGCCAGCTTCAACGCGCAGGCCAAGCTCTTGTAGATCGAGGCGTTGCCGGCCACCACCGCATCATCGGCGTGCGTCCCATGCGCCTCCGACGACCAGGAAATGTCGCCTTGCCTGTGCTGCAGGCCGAGCACGAAGCCGATGGCCGACTTCACCATCGGCCAGTAGCGCCGGACGAAGGCCAGGTCGCCCTCCAGCCGATAGCGATGCCACAGCGCCACCGCCGGATAGGCGGCGAAATTGCTGTCGTGGAAGGCCATGGCCGGGACCCGGGCCATGCGGCCATCATCGTTCACCGGCACGGTGTTGCCATACTCGCCGAGCCAGCCGCCGCCGGCTTCTTGCGATCGCGTCAGATAGGCGAAGCCACGGTCGGCGGCCTCGAACTCGCCCATGACGCCCAGCGCCATCAGGCACTCGGCGTGGTTCCACGGATCCCACGGACCGTCGGCGAACCAAGGGATCGCCCCGTCGGCCCGCTGCTCGGCCAGGATCAGCTCGAGCGGCCCGCTCAGTGCGCCGAGCGAACCCGGCGGCCCGATGCGGTCGAGGATCAGGCTCATGCGGAAACCTTGCGAAAATAGAGGGCCAGACTCTTTCCCATGAAAGGTGAGGTTATATCGTCTAACACTCTAGTAACGACCGGTTTTTCCATAAGGTCCCAGACCAGAAACCGGTGATAGAGGACCACGAGCGGGTGATCGTCCCGGCGCGCCCAGAGCGCGCACTTCAGCCACCAATAGGGCGCGTGCAGGCCATGGGCGTGGTGCTTGCCGCCATAGGCGAAGCCCTCGGCGACGACGCGGTCGCGCAAGACCGCCTCCTTGAAGATGCGGACATGGCCGCCCGGCTGGTCGGCATAGCCGCCCTCGCCCGGCGCCAGCGCCCAGCACAGGCGCTCGGGCCAGGCGGTGGGCACCGTGGGCGCAAACCGGCCACCCGGTTTCAGCACCCGGGCGATCTCGCCAAGGGCCGTCTCGTAGTCGATCAGGTGCTCGAGCACCTCCGAGCAGATGACCGCGTCGAAGGCCTTGTCGGGGAAAGGCAGGCGGTAGGCGTCGCCGGAGACAAAGGCCGTCAAGGCCGCGCCTGAGGTCGGTGGTAAGAAATCCATACCGTCACGACCCTTGATGAGGCTTGGGATGTCGAGGTCGAGCCCGACGACATTGACGCCGTCAAGCATGTGCAGGCCATGGACGTGGCGGCCCTCGCCGCAGCCGAGGTCGAGCACCCAGTCGCCGGGCTTCAGGCCGAGCTTCTCCAGCCGAACCGTCAGCATCGCCGGGCGATCGCCCCGCGCAGGACGGCCTCATAGGCTTGCGCCGCGCGATCCCAGGAAAAGGTCTTGCGCGCCCGGCGCCGGGCCGCGGCGCCCAGTTCCGATCGGCGCGCCGGATCGTCGAGCAAGGCGCCGATGGCCGCGGCCAGGGCCGTGGCGTCGCCCTTGGGCACGACCACGCCGGCCTCGCCCACAACCTCCGGCAGTGCGCCGCCGTCGGTGACCACCACCGCCGCGCCGCAGCTCATCGCCTCGGCGGCGGGCAGGCCGAAGCCCTCATAGAGCGAGGGCGTCACGCAGACCGTGGCGCGGGCGTACTGCTCGGCCATGTCCTCGTTGCTGAGGTCGCTGATGAAGCGCACCCGGCCAGCCAGGCCCAGCTCGTCCAGCAGCTCCGCCGTCGGGCCTTTGCGCAGCTTGCCGATCACCACCAGCTCCAGGTCCGGATGCGAGGCCAGCAGCTGGGCATAGGCCTCGATCAGGAAGCGCAGGCCCTTGAGCGGCACATCGGCGCTGGCGGTGGTGAGCAGCCGGTTCGGCGCGCGGCGGATGTCGGGTTGCGGGTGGAAGACGTCCTGGTCGATCCCCAGCGGGATCACCGTCATCACCTCGGGACGGACGGCCAGCAGCGCTGCTACGTCCATGGCCGCATGGGCGGAAACCAGGATGACGTCGCCCAGCCTGGGCGCGACCTTTTCCTGCATCTTCAGGAACGAATACCACTGGCGGATCAGCATCCGCATGCCGGAATCCGGCTGCGCCGCCAGGGCCAGTTCCAGGTCGCGGCGGATGGGATGATGGATGACGCCGACCACCGGCAGACCCGCCGCCTGGATGTCCAGAAGCCCGGCGCAGAGAGACTGGTTGTCCAGCACCACGTCGTAGTCGCGGCGATGAGCGCGCAAATACCGGGCGGCGCGGCGGCCAAAGCTCCACGGCTCCATGAACATGCCGGCCCAGTGGCCGAAATATTCCGCCGTATCGGTCCAGCTTAGCAGATGCCGCCAGCGCAGCGCGCGATGCCCATGGTGCGGCTGGTTGTAGAGGTCGAGCGACGGCAACTCGATCAGCCCCACTCCGTAAGGCATGTCCGGATAGGGCGGGCCCGACAGGATGTCGACCTGATGGCCGAGCTGGGCCAGGGCCGCGGCGCACTCGCGCACATAGATTCCCTGGCCGCCGACGCGCGGATCGGAGCGATAGGACATAAACGCGATGCGCAAAGGCCGATCCGCCCCGCGCAAGGACGCAAGGCTGGTTTCGGCGACGCCGACGCTCGGGACGGGAGATTGCAACATCGGCGAAGGTCCTAACACGCCGCTGCCGCAAAGGGTCCGTCCGACCTGGATTATGTCGGCCTTCGCGCGACGAAGTTCAGTTCTTGGGCATGGCGGCCAGCGCCTCTTCGCGCAGGTCGCGCTTGAGGATCTTGCCCGAGGCGGTGCGCGGCAGCGGATCGGGCGAGACGCGAATGTAGCGGGGGACCTCGAACCGGGCCAGGTGTTCGCCCAGGAAGGCGCGCAGCGCGTCAAGGTCGATCGAGGCGCTGGCGAAGAGGGTCGCCGCCACCTCCTCCCCCAGCCGCTCGTCCGGCAGGGCGTAGACCGCCGCCTCATAGACGTCCGGATAGCGCAGCAGGGCTGCCTCGACCTGGCCGCAGCCGATATTCTCGCCGCCGCGGATGATCAGGTCCTTGATGCGGTCGACGATGAACAGGAAGCCCTCGTCGTCGAGATAGGCGACGTCGCCGGTGCGGAACCAGCCATCGATGAACACCTCGGCATTGACCTCAGGCCGGTTCCAATAGCCGCGAAAGACCGAGGTCCCGCGCACCAGCAGCTCGCCGCGTTCGCCGGCCGGCAGGGTGTGACCCTCCTCGTCGATAATCTTCAGGTCGAGCACCGATGAGCTGCGGCCGGAGCTGGCCGGCCGCTCCAGATAGGCCAGGCCGCCGATGCCGGTGCCGATGGCGTTGGTCTCGGTCATGCCCCAGCCGGTATTGGGCAGGGCCTTGGCGAAGGAAGCCCCGATCTGCTTCACCTGCTCCGGCGCGCGCGGGGCGCCGCCGCCGCCGACGGTCATCAGGGTCGAGAGGTCGCGATCGGTCTGTTTGGCGACCCGGACCAGGTCGCCGGTCATGGCGGCGGGCGCCACGAAGGAGGTGATCTTCTCCTCCTCGATCAGGGCTGCTGCGGCTTCCGGGTCCCACTTGTACATGCAGACCATCTTCCGCTGCCCGCGATAGGAGGAGAGGTAGACGGCGTGCGATCCGGTGACGTGGAACAGCGGCACGGCCAGCAGCGTGGCCGGCTGGCTGGCGGGGGCCGCGGGCTCGATGCCCATCATCCGGGCGGCGACCAGGCCGTCCAGCTCCCATGAGAACAGGGCCGAGATGATGTTGCGCTGGCTGGAGACCACCCCCTTGGGGCGGCCGGTGGAACCGGAGGTGTAGAAGATGGTCGCCGGATCGTCAGGCTGGACGTCGGCGGCCGGCATCTCGACATCGCCAATACGGTCCAGCAGGCCCCAGAGTTCGCGCTCATCGGGGCTGCTCGGTCGTACGGCGACAACCTGGATCTTCAGGTCCGGCGAGCAGTCGGCCAGCCGCTCCAGCCGTTCCTGGTCGGCGAACAGCACCTTGGCGCCGCTGTCCTCAAGCCCGTATTCCATCTCCTCCGGCTGCCAGAGCGCATTCATGGCCACCGCGATGGCGCCCAGGGAAGTAATGGCGGTGAAGGCCAGCACCCACTCCGGAAAATTGCGCATGGAGATGGCGACGCGGTCGCCCTTGCCGACGCCGTAGTCGCGGGCGAGCAGTTGGGCGATGCGGGCGGCGTCGCGCCAGGCCTCGTCGAAGGTCCAGCGCTCGTTCTCATAGACGATGAAGGTGGCGTCGCCGCGCGTGTCGGCGAACAGCTGGCGCAAGGACTTGGGCGCGTTCTTGAACGCCCTGACCGTCGCGGCCCCGACCAGGACCGGCTCCAGCTCGTGGGACTGTCCGGGTCCGGTCAGTTCCGCCACCACCTGGTCGCGCGTCAAAGGTTCCGCCAACTGACTGGTCTCGCTCAACGCACCTGCTCCACATGTCCATCCGGCGAGACGCCGGTTACACGAACCCAGGGCGACGTGGAAAGCCGCATTTCTGGCCTGGACGTCCGGGTCCGCCCATAGCTTAGATCGGCGCAAGGCAAGACGAAGGCGACAGATGCGGGTCATCGAACGCGACGAGGTGGCCAGACGGCTCACCTACGAGATGTGCATTCCGATCGTGGGCGACGCCATGATCGCCTTTTCCAGGGGCGAGACGCGGCAACTTCTGCGCTCGATCATCCCCCTGGCCGCGGGCGCTTTCGGGATCATGCCCGGCGCCATGGGCGAGAACGCCCCCTTCGGCGCCAAGCTGATCAGCGTCTATCCGGAAAATCCGGCCAGGGGCCGACAGACGCATCAGGGCCTGGTGGTGCTGTTCGAGCCCGAGACCGGCGAGCCGGTCGGCGTCGTCCATGCCGGTGAGATCACCGCCATCCGCACCGCCTCGGCCAGCGCCGTGGCCACCGACGCCCTGGCCCGCCCCGACGCCCGCAGGCTGGTCATTCTCGGCTGCGGCGAGCAAGCCGTGACCCATGCGCGGGCCATCCCCAAGGTTCGCGACATCGCCTCCATCGCGGTCTGGGGACGCTCGGCCGAACGCGCCCAGGCCTTCGCCGACCGCATGAGCGCCGAGCTCGGCCTGCCGGTCACGGCTGTCGCCGAGGTGGAGGCGGCCGTCGCCGAGGCGGACATCATCTGCACGGTCACCGGCGCGCGCGAGCCCATACTGAAGGGCGCCTGGGTCAAGCCTGGAACCCATCTCAACCTGGTCGGCTCCAGCGTCGCCGGGCCGGTGGAGGTGGACGACGACCTGGTGGTCCGCTCGCGCTTCATCGCCGACAGCCGCGAAGGCGTGCTGCGCCAGGGCGCTGAGTTCCTGCACGCCAAGGCGGCCGGCCTGATCGGCGAAGACCATATCGCCGCCGAGATCGGCCAGGTGCTGGCCGGCGATATCGAGGGCCGGCGCTCGGCCGACGAGATCACCGTCTACAAGTCGCTGGGCCACGTGGTGCAGGACCTGGCCAGCGCCTGGGCTCTGATGGCCTAGTAAGGCTTGTCCGCGAGGCGATGTCGCTTAAGGTCAAAACTAAACCAGACAAGACGGGAGGGGCGCGATGACCCAGATCAAGGCCAACGGGATCACCATCGAGTACGACAGCATCGGCGACGGGCCCGAGACCGTGCTGCTGATCATGGGCCTTGGCGCGCAGATGACCCGCTGGCGCGCCAGCCTGCGCGAGAAGATCGCTCAGCGCGGCTTTCGGGTGATCTGGTTCGACAATCGCGATGTCGGCCTATCCACGCATTTCGACGGCGCCGTCGCGCCCGAAATGGCCGAGATTGTCGCGGCGCGGAGGCGCGGCGAAAAACCCGACGTGCCCTATACCCTCCACGACATGGCCGCCGACGCCGCCGGCCTCTTGGACTCGCTGGGCATCGCCCGCGCCCACATCGTCGGCGCCTCGATGGGCGGCATGATCGCCCAGCTGGTCGCGGCCGAGCATGCCGATCACACCCTGTCGCTGACCTCGATCATGTCCAATACCGGCAACCCCGAACTGCCGCAGGCGACGCCCGAGGCCATGGCTGTGCTGACCCGCCGCGCGCCGTCGCCGCTGGAGGATGAGGCCGGCTTTCTCGACCATAGCGTCGCCTCCCAGAAGGTGACCGGCAGCCCGGCCTATCCGTTCGACGAGGCGGAGTTGCGCGTGCAGCTGCTGGCCGACGCCAAGCGCGCCTATTCCCCCGCCGGCTTCACCCGCCAGATGGCGGCGATCACCGCCACCGGCGACCGCCGCGCGCTGCTCAAGACCATTACCGCGCCCACCCTGGTGGTTCACGGGGCGGAAGATCCGCTGGTGCCCTTGCCGGGCGGCGAGGACACGGCGCTGAACATCCCCGGCGCCGAGCTGATCATCTTGCCCGGCGTCGGCCACGACCTGCCGACGGCGCTGGACGACATGCTGGCCGACGCCATTGCGCGCAATGCGCAGAAGGCCAGAGCTACGGCCTGAGGGTTCAGTCGTCCAGGTTGGGGCGCACGCTCAGCGTCTCGATCCTGGCGTGGCGCAATGCGCCTTCACAAGCGCCGGGCGCCGCTGGCAATCCGCTGTCGGCCGCCCATCTCTCCGAGGACAGAAGGAGATCGCCATGGCTTCCACCGCGCCCGCCGTCCGTTCCGGCTCGTTCCGCATCGGCGGGGATACGCCCGTGCACAGGCTGGGCTTCGGCGCCATGCGCATCACCGGCCCGGGCATCTGGGGCGAGCCGGAGGATCGCGACGAGGCGATCCGCGTCCTGAAACGGCTGCCCGAGCTGGGCGTCAACTTCATCGATACCGCCGACTCCTACGGCCCCTTCGTCAGCGAGGACCTGATCGCCGAGGCGCTCGCGCCTTACGACAACATGCTGATCGCCACCAAGGGCGCGGGCTACGGCGTAGGAGAAATTGAGGACAGGTCCGTCTTGCGGACTTTGATCTAGTGTCCGGCGTCTTTCAGAGCTTGCTCGTTCTGCGCGGTGAAGGTCTGGTGGTCTGAGTTCGTCATCTGAGCGATGCGCCAGCCCTGCCCCACCTTGACCAGGTCGATCGTGAGCGTCTGCACCGTCTTGTCCGAGAACGCAAAACGGACAAGCGCGCTTACCGAGGTCGCGGTCTGATGCGATAGAGCAATCGAGATGATGTGAAGCCCGTCGTCGTCTTGACACTGACAAAGGAAATCTGCGTCGATAAGCTCATCGCCGCTCTTCTTCTCGGCGCGTAACACCTGCTGGAATGTCGACTGGGCGCGCCCCGTCAAATAGCTCCACCAAAGCGGGTCACGGGACGACCGGGAGGGTGCGTAGAGCTTTCGTATAAGCGCGGAGGGATCGTTTGCCGCCGGAGCAGCGAAGGCTGCGCCACTGAGACTAAGCGCCAGTGCAAGCGCCAGTATCTTTATCATGATGCCCCCGATCTGGTCGCGCCAGTCTAGCTTGCACAGTGTACGATTCAACCGGGTAAGAGGCGCCAGGTGGACTTCAGCGCGCTCGGCGCCCAGGCCCGCGAGACGGAACTACCTGTCGCGCGAACCGGAGAGCGGCCCGCAAGTCAAACGCGCCCACGTGAGCTGGCTACATGGCCTATCGCTGAGGCAAGAAGCGGAACGGTATGGATTGCCCGTTGTGCTCGCGCGGCCTTGGGACACCGTCTTTGAGCGTCTCATAGCAGCGGTGTCTTGAGACGCGCGCTCAACCGCCGTGCCGAGCCACTTGCCCAACGACGGCAATCGCGGACATCGCCTGGGGAGCTGTGCCCGGAGATCGAAAAAACTCGGTCAATCAACACGCCAAGCGGCGGCCTGAGTAGAAATCCAGCACCGCTAAACCATGAGGAGAGCTTTTCAACGGCGGTTCAATAAGATTAGACTGCGAAAGACGTTGGACGGATCAGCCATTCATTCGGGCGTTGTAGATTGAACAATCCTCGAACCAGGAAATTGTCGCAAATGCCTGAGCCTACCAACGAACCGCGGGCCCCCGCGGCTGTCGCGGGACGGCGACGCTTCCTGGTCGTCCTGATCAAGCCGTCGCACTACGACTCCGATGGCTATGTTATCCAGTGGCATCGCTCGACGATCCCGTCCAACAGTCTGGCGAGCCTCTATGGCCTGCTGGACGGATGCGCCGCAAGCAAGACGCTAGGGCCTGATGTCGATATCGAGATCGAGGCCTACGACGAGTGCAATACGATCATCGACGTCAAGGGTGTGATCCGTCGACTCCGCCAGGCGGGCGCGGGTTTCGTCGGGCTGGTCGGGGTTCAGTCCAACCAGTTTCCGCGCGCGCTCGACCTCGGTCGCCAGTTTCGCGCCGCCGGCCTGCCGGTGATCATCGGCGGGTTCCATGTGAGCGGATGCCTGTCGATGCTGTCGGAGTTGCCGCCGGACCTTAAGGAGGCGGGTGAACTCGGCATCACCCTCTACGCCGGCGAAGGCGAGGGTCGCATGGGCGATCTCTTGCGCGACGTTGACACAGGCGCGCTGAAGCCGGTCTACAACTACCTCAAGGACATGCCCGGCATGGAGGCGGCGGCCCTGCCCGTCCTGCCGCGCTGGGCGGTCACGCGGGTGGCGGGCCATTACGCCAGCTTTGACGCCGGGCGAGGCTGTCCGTTCCAGTGCAGCTTTTGCACCATCATCAACGTCCAGGGCCGCAAGTCGCGCCACCGCACGGCGGACGACGTCGAGGCGATCGTGCGCGCCAACGCCGCGCAGGGGATCACCCGCTTTTTCGTCACCGACGACAACTTCGCGCGCAACAGCAACTGGGAGCCGATCCTCGATCGGCTGATCCAATTGCGCGAGGAGGATGGCTTCTCGATCCGGCTCTTCCTGCAGGTCGACACGCTTTGCCACCGGATCCCCGGCTTTATCGAGAAGTCGGCGCGAGCGGGCTGCACGGCGGTCTTTATCGGGCTGGAGAATATCAACCCTGAATCGCTGATGGGCACCAAGAAGCGACAGAACAAGATCTGGGAATACCGGGAAATGCTGCAGGCCTGGAAGCGGGCCAAGGTGCTGACCTATGCGGGCTACATCCTGG
>CALAEG010000346.1 GCA_937890965.1 uncultured Caulobacteraceae bacterium
GAACGACGCCCACGCTGACTACCCGAGCTAAGCATCACTTAGCCGCCGCCACCGCGTCCCTTCTCCCCCTCGCGGGGCGTCAGAGACCCAGGCCTTCAAACAGGTCGGGTAGCCCCTGGACGATTCCCGCGACGTCGTAGTCGCGGTCGCCGTTGAGACTCCACCAGATCTGGTCGAGACGGTAGCGGGCGAACCACCAGCGCGAGCGCATCAGGAGTCCGGGGGCGGCATCGCCGTAGCTGGCCAGGACCCGCGCCGGCGCGTCGTCGCCATAGGCCCAGAGGAAGGTGAAATCGAAGGCCGGGTCGCCACGGGCCGCATCGGTGAAGTCGATCACCCCGGCCAGGCGGTTGCCGGCGGGGGAGAGCAGGATATGGTCCTCCGTGAGGTCTCTGTGGGTGAGGATGCGCTCGGTGCAGGCCACCGCCCCGGGCAGGGCTTCAAAGAACCGATCGGCGTCGGCCAGCCCCGCCGGCGTCAACGCCTTGGTCAGGCGCGCGCGGCGGCGGCGATAGGCACCGGCATAGTAGGCGGCGTCCCGGTGGCTCGGTCTGTCGGTGGCGGCCAGTTCGGGCGGAAGGCCGTGCAAAGCCCGCAAGAACCGGCCGAGCTCGTCCAGCACGCGCGCCTGGGCGCCCGCGGCGAGGCGGGCAAACAGCGTCTCGCTCAGCTCGCGCCCGGCGATCATGCGGTAGCCCCCGAAATCGCCAGCCCCGGACACATGGTCATAGGCCGGGACCGTGATCGGCGAGACCGGCTTCAGCGCGTCCAGCAGGCGGCGTTCCATCGCCGCGTGGGCCGCCACCTCGGCGTTGCGGGGAAAGCGGAACACCCAGGCCTGGTCGAGAAAGACCACCGCGTGGTCTTCGCCGAGATCGTTCAGCGTGGCCCGCGCGAAGGCGAGATCGGGAAATTCGGCCCGGATGCGGGCGACCAGCGCGGCGAGATCGACGCTGCCTTGCTTGAGCACCCTATTTCGCCGCGGCGATCCAGGCATGGGCGGGGTCGTTGTGGAAGATCCACTGGCGCTTCGGTCCGGCCATGACGTTCAGATAGTAGAGATTGTAGCCGTGCGGCGCGCCGACCGGATGATAGCCGCGCGGCACCAGCACCACGTCGCCGTCCTCGACGCAGACGGTCTCGTCCAGGCTGCGGTCGTCGGTATAGACGCGCTGGAAGGCGAAGCCCTGGGGCGGGTCGATGCGGTGGTAATAGGTCTCCTCCAGCGCCGTCTCCTTGGTGGGCACATCGCTGTCGTGCTTGTGCGGCGGATAGCTCGACCAGTGGCCGGCGGGCGTCACCGCCTCGACCACCAGCAGGCTCTCGGCCAGCTCGGTCTCGGGCAGGATGTTGCGCACGAAGCGCTGGTTGGTCCCGGTTCCGCGCGTCTCCCGGCTCATGCGATCGGCGGTGATCAGCCGGGGCGCGCCGGCGCCCGAACCCGGCGCGGTGCAGATGGCGACCTCGGCGTCGGTCGTGGCCGCGACGGTGATGGAGAGCCCGGCCGGGACATAGACCGCGCCCGGCGCGGCGTCCTCGAACACCGAGGCGCGGCCGCCGACGTTTGCAAATTTCTGGCCGCCCGCTTCCACGTCAGCCTTGCCGGCCAGGATGACGACACAGGTCTCGCGGCCGGGGAAAGAAAAGACCACCGTCTTACCGCTGCTAAGACGCCGCAGCTGGAAGCCGACATAGCGCCAGCCAGCGCTTTGCGGCGTCACGTCGATCACCCGGCCGTCGGTATCGGGCTTGGTCGGCCGAACGCGCAGATTGGTCATGGTCGGGGCTCCGCGGTCTCGGCTGAGGGGATCAGTCCCGCCGCCGTCGCCGCAACCTTAAGGGTTTCCAGGCCGAGCCGGCTATAGACCCGCGGATCGGCCAGCTTGGGGTCCTGCTCGGCCTCGATGACGATCCACCCCGAATAGCCGGTCTCGGCCAGGGCGCGCATCACGGCGGTGAAGTCGAGATCGCCATCGCCCGGGGCGGTAAACATGCCGGCCAGGACGCCATCGAGGAAGCTCTTACCGCCGGACTGCACGCGCGCGAACACGCTGTTGCGGACGTCCTTGGTGTGGACGTGGACGACGCGCCCGGGATGCCGGCGGATCAGCGCGGCGGCGTCGATGCCGCCCAGCGCCGCGTGGCCGGTATCGACGACGAAGCCGACATTCGACGCGGTATGGGCGACGAACCGGTCGAGATCCTCCGGCCGCTCCACCACCGTGCCGAGGTGGAAGTGGTAGGCGAACTTCAGCCCCTGGTTCTCGACATAAGTCGCTAGCGCATTCAGCCGGTCGCCGAAACGCGGCCAGTCGGCCTCCGGCAGCCGCGGCGTTTGGCTTAAAGGTCGCGTGCGATCGCCATGGATGGCGTTGCTGCACTCGGCGGCGACGAACACCGGCGAGCCCAGCGCCTTGAGCAGGCCGAGATGGGTCTGCGCGGCGACAATCTCGTCTTCGGCCGAACGCGTCAGCAAGCTGGTCGACCACCAGCCGCCGATCAGGTCGAGCCGGTGGGCCGACAGCATCGCCTTTAGCGCGGCCGGGTCGCGCGGGAACTTGCCGCCCAGTTCGACGCCCTCGAACCCGATCGCCTGGGCATCGGCCAGGATGGTCTCGACGGTGGTGTCGCCGCCAAGTTCGGGCATGTCGTCATTGGTCCAGGCGATCGGGCTGACGCCGAAGCGGATGGTCATGGCTGATCCCGCCGCGTCTTGAGATGGGCCTCGTAAGCCGCCCGCGCCGCCTCCACCGCCGGGCGTTCCGAGACCTCCGCCACCGCGACATCCCACCAGGCGCCGCCGGCGTCGGTGCTGATGTCCGGGTCGGTGTCGATGACGATGACATAGGTGTGGTCCGAGGCCCGCGCACGTCCCATCGCCGCCTCCAGGCCGGCGATGTCGTCGACCTTTTCCGACGCCGCCCCCAGGCTGGCGGCATGGGCGGCGAAGTCGATCCGCGGCATCGCCACGTGCCGCGCATCGGCCAGCAGGTTGTTGAAGGGCGCGGCGCCCACCGACTGTTGCAGCCGGTTGATGCAGCCGAAACCGCGATTGTCGAGCACCACGACGGTCAGCTTCAGGCCGAGCATGACCGAGGTGGCGATCTCGGAATTCAGCATCAGGTAGGAGCCATCGCCGACCATGACCACCACGTCGCGGGCGGGATCGGCCATCTTGACGCCCAGCCCGCCGGCGACCTCGTAGCCCATGCAGGAAAAGCCGTATTCCAGGTGGTAGCCGCCGGGCGCGCGCGGCCGCCAGAGCTTGTGCAACTCGCCGGGCAGGCCGCCGGCGGCGCAGACCACCACCGCGTCCTTAGCTGTCTTGCGCCAGACCGCGCCGATGACCTGGGCGTCCGACGGCAGGGCGTTGTCAGCGGGGGCGGCGGTGACGGCGTCCCAGTCTCGGTTCCAGGCGCTCACCGATTGGCGGACGGCTTCGGACCAGGCCGCCGGCGCCTCGTGGCCTGTCAGCCGCGCCCGCAGCACCTCGAGCACCGCCTGGGCATCGCCGATCACCGCCTCGGCGCCCTGCTTGGCCGCGTCATGCGCATTCACATTGATCTGCACCAGGCCGCCCGCGAACAGGGCTCGAGACCCCGTGGTAAAATCCTGCAGCCGCGTACCGATGCCGATGATCAAGTCCGCCTTGGCCGCCGCTTCATTGGCGGCGCTGGTCCCGGTGACGCCGACGGCGCCCAGCGCCATGGGGTGGTCCCAGGCCAGGGCGCCGCGCCCGGCCTGGGTCTCGGCGACCGGGACGCCGACCTCGGCGGCGAAGCGCGCCAGTTCGGTCTCGGCGCCGGAATAGAGGACCCCGCCGCCGGCGACGATCAGCGGCGCCTTGGCGGCGCGAAGCCGCTCGGCAAGCTCGTCGACCTCGCGCGGATCGGGCGCTGGCCTGCGGATGCGCCGGACGCGGCGTTCGAAGAAGCCGGCCGGATAGTCCGCCGCCTCGGTCTGCACATCCTGGCAGAAGGCCAGAGTGGCGGGACCACAGGTGGCGGGATCCAGCAGGGTCGCCATGGCGCGGGGCAGGCTGTCGAGGATCTGCTCGGGCCGTTGGATGCGGTCGAAATAGCGCGACACCGGGCGGAAACAGTCGTTGGCGGTGACTGTGGCGTCGGCGAAGCCCTCGACCTGCTGCAGCACCGGATCCGGGCGGCGGGAGGCGAAGACGTCGCCGGGCAGGAAGAGCACCGGCAGGCGGTTGACGTGGGCGACGCCCGCCGCCGTGACCATGTTCAGCGCGCCCGGCCCGATGGATGAGGTGCAGGCCATGGCGCGCCGGCGCCGCGAGGCCTTGGCGAAGGCGATGGCCGCGTGCGCCATCGCCTGTTCGTTGTGCGCCCGATAGGTCGGCAGGGCATCGCCGGCGGCGTGCAGCGCCTCGCCGAGGCCCGCGACGTTGCCGTGGCCGAATATGGCCCAGACCCCTGCGAAGTAAGGCATCTCGACGCCGTCGATGTCGATGAACTGGGCGCTGAGATAGCGCACCAGCGCCTGGGCCGCGGTCAGGCGGACGGTGGACGCCACCGCCCTACTCCGCCGCCGAGCGCGTGGGCGTTGCGGCCTTGGCGCCGCGCCAGGCCTCGACCAGGACGGCGAAGTTGCGCGCCAGGGCGTCAATGGCCTGGGCGTCGTCGATCGCGCCCGTCAGCCACAGCCTGGCCGGTTCGGCGAAGATGGTGCGGCCCACGGCGAAGCCCTTGACGATCTTGAACGGCGTCGCCGCTCGGAAGGCGGCGACCAGGGCCTCGGTCTGCGCCGACTGGCCCAGCAGCACAACGCCCCGGCAGAGCGGATCGCGCCCCTGAACCGTGCCGGCGATGGCGCGCCAGGCGGCCGGGTCGGCATTCGGCTCCAGCTTCCACCAGTCGGGGCGGATGCCGAGGTCGTAGACTTGGCTCATGGCGTGGGCGACGGTGGTCGCGTCCACCGGGCCGTTCGGCGCGGCGATGATCTCGAGCAGGAATTCGTGGCGGGTCTTGCGGCAGGCGTCGAACAGCCGGACGAGCTGGCGGTCCTGACGTGCCCTCAGCTCGGCCGGGTCGGCCGGGTGATAGAGCGCCAGGCACTTGACCGTCTGGCGCAGCGGCCATTCGCGCAAGACCGCGGCCACATCGGCGCCGCCCTCGAATTCGAGCGGCCGTGAGCCCGGGACCTCGATGGGCCGGCCGATCCAGTAAGGATGGTCCGCCGCCTGCTCCAGGGCGCGCTGGCCAAAGCGGCCGTCGAGCAGCAGGCCGAAATGGGGATCGCCGCCCGCGACGCGATCGACCGCCGCCAGGCTGAGGGCTTTGAACCCATCGACGCGCGCCGCATCGACGCCGAGCTCGGCGGCCAGGTCGTCGAACTGGCTGCGGTGGTCCATGGCCAGCACGAAGAGCTCGGGATAATCCGGCCGCCGGGTCGTGGCCCAGTGGATATGCTCAAGCTCCCGGTCCTCGCGCAGCCGGTGCGGGCGCGGGCCGCCGGTCAGGAAGACGTTTAGTTCCAGCCAGGTCGGCATGGCCGGGGCGCAGCCATGGCGGGAGACGACAATGGCCCCACAGGCATTGGCGTAGTCGCAACAGACGTCCAGCGGCTCGTCGCGCAGCCAGCCGCGCAGGAAGCCGCTCATGAAGGCGTCGCCGGCGCCCAGGACGTTGAACACCTCGATGTCGAAGCCCGCGCGCGCGACGCCGCTGGCGAAATCGGCGCCCACCTCGCCCGCGAAGGCGACGCAGCCCTGCGGCCCGCGCTTGCAGACCAGCACCGCATCGGCGGCGCGGCGCACGGCCTGCAGGGCCGCGACCGTGTCGTCCTGGCCGCCCAGGATCTGGAACTCCTCCTCGGTGCCGACGATCAGGTCGCAGAGGCCGACAACCTGCCCCAGGCGCGCGGTGACGCCCGCGTCGGCGACATAGCGGGTCTCGCCAAGGTCCGGCGCGGTCAGGCCCCAGAGCACCGGGCGATAGTCGATGTCGAACACCACCCTGCGCCCGGCCGCCCGCGCCAGGCTCGCCGCCCGCAAGCTGGCCTCGAACACCTTGGGCGCGGACAGGTGGGTGCCGTTGATCAGCACCGCCTTGGCCGAGGCGATGAAGGCCGGGTCGATGTCCGCCGCCTCGATCGCCATGTCGGCGCAGTCCTGGCGGTAGAAGAGCAGCGGGAACTGCTCGCGGTCGCGGATGCCGAGGATGGCCAGCGCCGTCAGCCGTTTCGGATCGGTGGCCACGGCGCGCGTATCGACGCCCTCGCGGCCCAGCTCCTCGCGGATGAAGCGGCCGAAATGGTCGGCGCCGACGCGGGTGATCAGGGCCGCAGCCAAGCCCAACCGCGCCGCGCCCACCGCCGTATTGGTCGGGCTGCCGCCGATATATTTGGCGAACGAGCCCATGTCCTCGAGCCGGCCGCCGACCTGCTCGCCATAGAGGTCGACGCTGGAGCGCCCGAGCGTGATCAGGTCGAGATCGGCGGGCGCGCTCATGTTCGACCCTAGGCGGCGGCCTCGAGCTTCAAGGTCTCGCGCAGGTCGCGCTTGAGAAACTTGCCGCTGGCGTTGCGCGGGATCGGCGTGCTCAAAAACCAGATGTAGTGCGGGATCTTGTGCCGCGAGAGGCGCGTGGCCAGGTGGGCGCGCACGCCCTCTGCGTCCAGCTTCTGGCCCGGTTTCAGCACGATGGCCGCGGCCACCTCCTCGCCCAGCCGCGCGTCCGGCACGCCGAAGACGCAGCATTCGGCCACCGCCTCGTGCTGATAGACGGAGGCCTCCACCTCGGCGCAGTAGACGTTTTCGCCGCCACGCAGGACCATGTCCTTCTTGCGGTCGACGATGAAGATGAAGCCGTCCTCGTCGACCCGGGCCACGTCGCCGGTGTGCAGCCAGCCGTCGGTGATCGAGTCCGCCGTGGCCTCGGGCCGGTTGATATAGCCCTTGATCACCGGCGAGCCCTTGACCCACAGTTCGCCAATCTCACCCGCCGGCACGGTCTTGCCGTCGTCGTCGACGCACTTGGTCTCGAAGGTCGGCATGGCGGGGCCGACGCTTGACGGCTTGTCGACAAAGAAGTCGGCGGAGACAGCGGTGATGATGCCGCAGGTCTCGGTCATGCCGTAGCCGGTGTTGGGCCGCGCGGTGGCGACCTGGGAGTCGATCCTGGCCACCAGGTCCGGCTGCAGCTGCGCGCCGCCGCCGCCCAGCGACATCAGGCTGGAGGTGTCGATGGCGTCGAAATCCGGGTGGTTGAGCAGTTCGCGCGCCATCACCGGCACGCCGCTCATGACGCTGACCCGCTCACGCTCAATCAGCTTCAAGGCTTCGCCGGCGTCCCAGCGGTACATCAGGATCATCTTGCCGCCGGCGGCGCTGATCGCATAGGCGCCGCAATTGTTGGCGGTGACGTGGAACAGCGGCGTGGTGACCAGCGCGATAGGGGTCGGGATCGGCGCGCTCGGATCGGGCCCGACGCCGGTGGCGCGCGCGGTCGCCAAGGCTCCGACCTGGCCGGAGAACATGATGTTGAACAGGTTGGCGACGCAGCCGCGCTGGGTGAGCTGTGCGCCCTTGGGAAAGCCGGTCGTGCCGGAGGTGTAGAAGATGCAGGCGTCGGCGTCGGGATCGACCGCCACATCCGGCATGGCGCCACCATGGGCGATGACCTCCGACCACGGCGTGACGCCCGCCGGCGCCTCGGTGCGCACGGCGACCAGTTTCGAGCGCGCGGCGGTTTCCGGCCGCTCCATGATGCGGGCCAGGCGATCGGCGTCGGCGAACACCACCTTGGGCGCGGAGTCCTTCAGCGCGAACTCCATCTCCTCGGTCACCCACCAGGCGTTCATACCGACGGCGGCGACGCCGATGCAGACACAGGCCCAGTAGATCAGCATCCATTCGGGATAGTTGCGCATGGCGATGGCGACGCGGTCGCCGGGCTTAACGCCCTGGGCCATCAGCCAGTTGGCCACGGCCGAGACCTGGGCGTGGGCTTGCGCATAGGTCAGCCGTTCGTCCTGATAGACGATGTATTCGCGGTCGGCGTACTGGGCGGTCGACATCCACAGCGCCCGGATGTTCGGCGGCTGGTTCTTGTAGCTGCGCAGCTTTTGCCCGCGCACCTCGACCTCTTCGATCTCGAACATGGCGCCGGGCGCGATCAGCTCCGCCCAGGCCGTCTTCAATTCCTTGTAGTGCATCTCCACCGCCTCTTTTCGTGCGCGCCCTAATGGCCCGCTAGAGCCGGGCGGGCGGCTTGTCAAACAATGGGTTGGCGAGGGCGGGACCCAGCAGCCTGTACCGTGCATTACGGGGAGCCGGGACAATAGGAGTCTGCTTAGTCGCCCGCATGTCGGCTATGCGCCAGAAGCAGACATTGGGATCGCGCCCGGAAGCGGACTCTCGGAAGGTCTGCTAAGGGGGAAAGCGGACACTGGGCGCCTCAGGGCGAGCCTAGCTGCCGTCGTCTCCAAGGTAGCCGAAACCGGTCAGGACCGCGCCCAGCGATGCCTGTTGGGCCTCGCAAGCTGATCTGCCGCAACGTGAAGATTTGGTGACATCCGCAAGGCCCATGAGCGAGGTCAAAGCGTTTGCGCTAGTGGTGAGGAACAGCTTCCTCGAAACCGGAGAACCAGCATGGCGCGGATGATGAAGGTGGCGGTGTTCGTCGAGCCTGGGCGCATCGTTCTCGAGGAGAAGCCGATCCCCTACACCAGCGCGACGGCGTTCTGAAGGTCGCCATCACGCCTTAGGCGTCCAGCGATCAACAACACGGAGCCCGCACCGCCATGCTATCGCGCCTGAGCCGACTGTGGTCGCATCTGAAGGTTCGCCTGGGCCGGCACTTTGCCGGATCGGCGCCCGAACTTCTGAGGCCGACCGACATCATCGACCTGCATGATGACGGCGACTTGAGGCAGTGGGCGGATCGATTCGGGGTCGAGACGACCGAGCTGCGCGACGTGTTGCTCGATTTCGAGCAAGCGTCGCAACGGCCCGACATCCGCTAGGCGATGGCGGCGATGTCATCAAACGATCACGAGACGCGTCGCCGGTTCGGTGGCTCTGTTCTCGCCATGCCGACCGATGTCGCCGCCGTCTATGATGAGGTCGCCGTCCTCATCGAGGACATCCGGCGCGACAGCGACGTCCGCCTGAGCGACTGGCGGGCGAAAATCGAGCGGCCCGCCTTTAAGCATGGGGCAGGCAATCTAGCGGCTTACCTGGCGCTGCGTCGACGCGACCTACGGCCGCTGCAACGGCGTCTGATGGCGCTTGGGCTGTCATCGCTCGGTCGGCTGGAAAGCCGCGTGCTGCCGACGCTGCTCGCCGTGCGCGCCGCGCTCGCGGCCATGATCGGACAAACGGCCGACCCGATCCAGCCGGATTCCACCTTCTTCGCCGGCGAACGCAAGCTCGCCGCCCAGGCGCGGGCAATCTTCGGAGCGCCGCGAGGCCGCTCGCCTGTGGCGCTGCTGGTGACCTGTCCAACCGAAGCCGCCGAAGACCCGGAGTTCATGCTGGAGCTGGCCAAGCGGCGGGTCGAAGCTATTCGAATCAACTGCGCGCACGACGACGCGGACGCCTGGGCGCGCATGATCGGCCACGCCCGGGCCGCGGCGGCGTCCACCGGCCACCGCATGAAGGTGTTCATGGACCTGGCCGGCCCGAAGATCCGGACGGGCGAAGTGCAGATGGCGGGCAAAGCCAAGAAGGTCCGCTGCGGCGACCGAATCGCCATCGTGAGGCTTGGCGGGCTGGGGCCGGTGGTCGCTGCGGACGTGGCGCCGTTCGCCGTGGAGTGCACCCTGCCGGAGGTGCTCGGCGCCGCCGCGCTGGGCGATCGCGTGTTCATCGACGATGGCAAGATCGCCGCCGAGATCGAACGCGCGGAAGCGTGGGGCGTCGTAGCGCGGGTAACCCTGGCCAGGGAGCGCGGCGTGCGCCTGAAACCCGAGCGGGCGCTGAACTTCCCCGACACGGCCGTTCAGGTTGGCGCCCTGACCGGCCATGACCGCAAGGACCTCGAATTCGTTGCAGCGCACGCCGACGCGATCGAGTTCTCCTTCGTCCAGACGGCCGAAGACGTCGCGGCGCTGCAGGCGGCGCTGGCCGCCCTGCGGCCCGACGACTGGCGCACGCTCGGACTCGTGCTGAAGATCGAGACGGCCCAGGCGGTGGCCAACCTCCCGGACATCATAATCCAGGCCGCCGGGCGACAGCCTGCCGCAGTCATGATCGCCCGCGGGGATCTGTCGGTTGAGATCGGGTTCGCGCGGACCGCCGAAATTCAGGAGGAGATCCTGTGGCTGGCGGAAGCCGCCGGGGTTCCCGCCATCTGGGCGACCCAGGTGCTGGAAACCCTGGTCAAGACCGGACTGCCCTCGCGCGGCGAGATGACCGACGCGGCCATGGCCGCGCGCGCCGAGTGCGTCATGCTGAACAAGGGGCCCTATCTGCTTGAGACCATCGACCAAATGCAGTTGCTGCTTCGCCGGATGGGCGCCAATCAGCACAAGAAAGTCCCGTTGCTGCGCCGGCTCAGGAGCTGGTGAACGCGGCCGTCGGAGCCGACACTCAATTCAGCCGAAATGGCCGCGGACGAAGTCGCGGGTTTGCGGCTGATGCGGCGCGCCGAAGATCTGATCGGCCGCGCCGAACTCGATGAGCTTGCCGAGATACATGAAGGCGGCGAAGTCGCAGATGCGCGCCGCCTGCTGAAGGTTGTGCGTGATGATCACGACCGTGCAGTCGGTCTTCAGGCCGTGGATAAGCTCTTCGATCTTTGCCGCCGAACCGGGATCGAGCGCTGAGCAGGGCTCGTCGAGGAGCAGGACCTCGGGACCCAACGCGAGCGCGCGGGCGATGCAGAGGCGTTGCTGCTGTCCGCCGGAGAGGTCTCTGCCGTCCCGCTTGAGCATGTCCTTCACCTCGTCCCACAGCGCGGCGCGGCGCAACATGGCGTCGACGAGCTCGTCCAGCGCCCGCTTCGAATAGGTCTCGTAGAGTCGCGGCCCGAAGGCGACGTTGTCGTAGATCGACATTGGGAACGGCGTCGGCGTCTGGAACACCATGCCGATTCGCGAGCGGACATGCTGCGCCATGATCTCCGGCCGGAGCATGTTTTCGCCATCCAGCAACACTTCGCCCTCCACGTGCTGGTCGCGGTAGAGGTCATGCATGCGGTTGAGAGCGCGGAGCAACGTCGACTTCCCGCAGCCCGACGGGCCGATCAGGGCTGTGACCTTATTGGAGTAAACCGGGAAGGAGACGTCGTCGACCGCGAGCACGCGGCCGTACCTGAAGCTCAGGTGACGCACGCTGAGCTTCTCGGTGGGGGCGGCGGGCTCGGAGGCCGCGCCGAGCGACGGCGCGGCCTGACTGCCACGCGCCTCGTTGATGAGCAGATTGACCGGCATTTGCAGGCGACCTCCGTTGCGCCAAGAAGGGTCGCGCGGGCAGAAGTCACCAGCATTGACACAGATCACGTCACAAAAAATTCACGTCACTATTTGACCGGCGCCCGCTGCCGAGCGGACCGCAAATGAAAGCGACGTCGTTTTGCTTGTCATAAGGGCGTCAATCGCTACGCCTAGCCTCAAGACGCGCAGATTTCCGTCTTTATACAGAATATCCTGCCGTTAGCAGAGCAGGCGCTTGAGCGGTCTCGGCGTCACCGAAGGGTCATCGAGTCTCATTAGCATTTGGCTGGCGAGGTTTGATGTCCATCCGGATCGGGCGCCCTTCTGCCGACGATGGGAGATTGAGATGACCGCGGCGATCGGAACGGAGCTGCGCGGCTCGCCCGACACCGCTACCAGATACGCCACCATTCACCTCAATAGGGGCGCGGCGCCGTCTGGCCTGGGCGCTCAGGTCACGGCTATCGTCGATCCGGTCTGTCAAACGACTTCTGATCCAGCTCAGCCCGACTTGCTGGGCCTGCACCTATACCACCCCGATCTTGGATGGTTGTCCTTCGCGTTCACAAGGACTGCGGCGCGAACATTGGGCGACCTGCTTATGGCTCACGCCCCCGATCATAAGGAGATCACCTAGTCACCGCCGCTCGATAAGCCGGCGGCTGCGGTCAAGTGAGAATCGCTGGCGGCGGCGCGCCGTTTGAGCGAGCGAGAACCGATCGAAATTGGATCGATGTTTGATCTGGGTCATTCCCACAGGGGTGTTCGGTGTGAGTATCCTTCCGAGCCAAACCGAATTTCCCGAAAGGAAACTAAGGCCTGGCGGGAGGGCTTGGCGAAAGTCGAGTCGCCAGGTCCTCCGCTTGGGGACGCCTCGGCTGCGCCGCCGCCAAGATCCGCGCAAAGGGGCGTGGGATGCATGAAGCGCCCGTCAATCGGTCTGCGGGCAAGCCGATAGCTTTCTTTCTCCTGGTGTTTGTACTCGCCGTCCCCTTCTGGGTGGTTGGTTGGGCGACCGGCCTTCAGCTCATGCCGGGCCTGCCCATCGCACGACGGACCGGCGCCGGCCGCCATCCACCTTCACCTAGGTGAGGCCATCGTCGAAAAAACTCCCGAAGATCGCCTGGTGGTCGTGGTCGGCCCAGGCGTTGGGCATCCTCTCGATGGCGGAGGCCACGACATCTGGGTTGTCATTCGTGGTACGGCTTGGACACGCCATCAGCTGCCGTTGAGACTCATCCGCAAAGCCACCCCCCCAGGGCGGGTTCCTTGGGCGATTCGATCGGGGAGCCTCATGTTGAACACTGGCCGTACCTAGAGCATAAGCGTTACATATCCAGCTTGAACGTGATGAACTGATGCTTCAGACATGATCACCGCAGCTCAACTGCGAGCAGCGCGGGCGCTGCTTGGCGTCGATCAGCGCGAGCTGGCCTCTCTGTCCAGCCTGTCTGTCCCTACCATCCAGCGGATGGAGGCCAGCGGCGGCCTGATCCGGGGCAATGTGGATTCATTGATGAAGCTGATCGGCGCCTTGAACACCGCCGGGGTCGAGTTGATCAACGAGGGCGCGGCGAGCCCCGTTGGCGGCCGCGGCGTTCGCCTGAAGCCATGACCGTGATCGGCCAAACGCCTGTGGAGCTCTTGCTGGGGTGCACGGCCGTCCTGTTTGGCCTGTCCATGCTTTCCATCACGGTCGGGCGGCGGCTGGCGACGCCGCTGGTCTATGGCGGCTGCCTCCTCGTCTGCCTCGCCGGCCTGGCGATTGCGCTCGGCCATCTGCTGGGCGCTACGGGCGGTGACAGCACCGCCATCCTGCCGCTAGGCCTGCCCTGGGTGGGCGCCCGCTTTCGCTTGGACGCATTGGCGTCGGTCTTTCTGGTCGTGGTCAATCTCGGCGCCGCAGCGGCCAGCCTCTACGCCATCGGCTACGGCCGCCATGAGCCGGAGCCGCGGCGCGTGCTGCCCTTCTATCCCGCCTTCCTGGCCGCGATGAACCTCGTAATCCTGGCCGACGACGCCTTCAGCTTTCTGGTCGCCTGGGAGGTCATGTCGCTGAGTTCCTGGGCCCTGGTCATGGCCCACCACCGGGAGGCGGACAACCGGCGGGCGGGCTACATTTACCTGGTGATGGCTTCGTTCGGCGCGCTCTGCCTGCTGCTGGCCTTTGGCCTGCTGGCGGGACCCGGCGGCGGCTACAGCTTCGACGCCATGCGCGCCCAGGCGTCCCCGCCCGTCCTTTCCGCCCTGGTCCTGAGCCTGGTGGTCCTCGGCGCGGGCTCCAAGGCCGGCCTGGTCCCCCTGCATGTCTGGCTGCCGCTGGCCCACCCGGCCGCGCCCAGTCATGTCTCGGCGCTGATGAGCGGGGTGATGACCAAGGTCGCGGTCTACGCCTTCGTCCGCATCGTATTTGATCTACTGGGCCCGCCCAGCCCGTGGTGGAGCTTGCTGATCCTGACCCTGGGCGGCGTCACCACCGTCCTCGGCATCCTTTATGCGCTGATGCAGACCGACCTGAAGCGGATGCTGGCCTACAGCACCGTGGAGAACGTCGGGATCATCTTCATCGGGCTGGGACTCGGGCTGGCCTTCAAGGCGCAACACATGTCCTGGGCGGCGGCGTTGGCGGTGACGGCCGCCCTGTTCCACGTGTTCAACCATTCGCTGTTCAAGAGCCTGCTGTTCTTTGGCGCCGGCGCAGTGCAGGGCGCGACGGGCGAGCGGGACATGGAGCGCCTGGGCGGGCTGATCGGGCGCATGCCGCAGACGGCCCTGGCCTTCCTGGTCGGCTGTGTGGCCATCTCGGCCCTGCCGCCGCTGAACGGCTTCGCCTCCGAGTGGCTGGCCTTTCAGGCGATCCTGCTCAGTCCCCAGCTACAGGCTCCGGCGCTGAAGATCATGGTTCCAGCGGTGGGAGCCTTGCTGGCGCTGGCGGCGGCCCTGACCGCGGCGGCGTTCGTGCGGACCTATGGCATAGCCTTCCTCGGCCGGCCGCGCTCTGCCACCGCCGAAACCGCGCGGGAGACCGACCGCTGGTCCCTCGCCGCGATGTTCCTATTGGCCACCCTTTGCCTGCTCGCCGGCGTCCTGCCGGGCTTGGTGATCGACGCTCTCGCCCCGGCGGTGGGCGGCCTGGTCGGCGCTCACATGCCCAACCAGATGGCTCAGCCGTGGCTGTCGATCGTGCCGGTTGCGCAGAGCCGCAGCTCGTACAATGGCCTGCTGGTGCTGGTCTTCATCACGGCCTCGGCCTCGCTGGCGGCCTTCGCCATCCACCGCCTGGCTTCCCGCGCGGTGCGGCGGGCGCCAGCCTGGGACGGTGGCTATCCGGAGATGAGCCCCGCCACCCAGTACACCGCCGGCAGCTTCGCCCAGCCGATCCGGCGCGTGTTCGCCTCGATCGTGTTTCGCGCCCGCGACGAGGTGACGATGCCACCGCCGGGCGATCTGGCGCCCGCGCGGTTTCGCCTGGAGCTGCATGACCCGGTCTGGGAGACCCTATATGCGCCGATCGCCGGCGCGGTCGGTTATGTGGCCGACCGCCTCAATCACCTGCAGTTCCTGACCATCCGCGTCTACCTGTCCCTGGTCTTCCTGGCCCTGGTCGGCCTGTTGCTGGTGCTGGCCGTATGGATCTGATCGGGCTGCTGGCCATCCAGGGCGCTCAGATGCTGCTGGTGCTGCTCCTGGCGCCGCTGCTGACCGGCTTCGTGCGCAAGGTGAAGGCTCGGCTGCTGCGCCGGCGGGGTCCGCCGCTGCTCCAGCCCTACCGTGACCTTCTGCGCCTGACCCGCAAGGAGGTGGTGCTGGCCGACAATGCGTCGTGGCTGTTTCGCGTGGCGCCCTATCTGATCTTCGCCGCCACCTGGGTCGCGGCGGCGCTTGTCCCCACCTTCGCCACCGGCCTGATGTTCAGCTGGTCGGCCGATCTGATCGCCATCATCGCGCTCCTGGGCAGCGCCCGGTTTTTCCTGGCGCTGGCCGGCATGGACGTGGGGACCAGCTTCGGCGGCATAGGCTCCAGCCGCGAGGTGATGATCGCCTCCCTGGCCGAGCCGGCCATGATCATGATCGTCTTCTCGCTGGCCCTGCTGGCGGGCTCGACCCAGCTCTCGACCGTCGCGGCCTATATGCTGTCCTCCAATGTCGGCGTTCGGGTCACCCTGGCCCTGGCCCTGGTCGCGCTGATCATGGTGGCCATCGCCGAGAACGCCCGCATCCCGATCGACAATCCCGCGACCCACCTGGAGCTGACCATGATCCACGAAGCCATGGTGCTGGAATATTCCGGCCGGCACCTGGCGGTGCTCGAACTGGCCGCCGCGCTGAAGCTCCTGCTCTACGTCTCCCTGATCGCCTGCGTGTTCGTCCCCTTGGGGCTGGCGCCGGTGGGCGCCGGCGCAGCGGCGCACCTCGTCGGACTGCTCGTCTACCTCGCCAAGCTGGCGGTCGCCGGCTTTCTGCTCGCCCTGTTCGAGACCGCGGTAGCCAAGATGCGGGTGTTCAGGGTCCCGGACTTTCTGGGCGCGGCGCTGATGTTGGGCCTGCTGGGAACCTTGCTGCTGTTCGTCTCGCGCGGGGGCCTGCGATGACCGGCCTCTCCTTCGACGTCGCCCACCTCCTGGCTGGCGGCCTGGTGCTGGCCAGCTTCATGCTGCTCTACCAGGACCGGCTTAGCGCCCTGGTCAACATGTTCGCCCTGCATGCCGTGGTACTCTCGTTGTCGGTCGCCTGGCAGGCCCTGATCCAGCACGCGCCGCACCTCTATGTCACCGCGGCGATCGCCCTGGTGTTCAAGGCCATGATCATCCCGACCGCCCTGCACCGGATCATCAAGCGCCTGGGCATCCATCGCGAGATCGAGAATGTGGTCGGCGTCGGGCCGACCATGCTGGCCGGGATCGGCCTGGTCGCGCTGGCCATGGTGGTCATGCTCCGGGTCGCCCCCGGCGGGGACCGGCTGGCGGGAGAAGACCTCGCCTTCGCGCTGTCGGTGGTCCTGCTGGGCCTGCTGATCATGGTCACGCGCCGCAACGCGGTCAGTCTGGTGATCGGCTTCATGTCGCTGGAAAACGGACTGGTCCTGGCCGCGACCGGGGCCAAGGGCATGCCGCTGGTGGTCGAGATCAGCGTCGCCTTTTCGGTGCTGATCGCCTTCATCGTCATCGGCGTCTTTCTTTTCCGCATCCGCGAGCGGTTCGACACCGTCGACGTGAGCGCGCTGGACCGGTTCCGGGAAGCGCGGAAATGATCCCCTCGGGCTTCGACGCGATCCACGCCATCCTGATTATCCCGGTCCTGGCCGCCGCGGGTCTGGCCCTGTCATCGAACTACCGGATCAGCGCCCGGATCAACGTCCTGGCGACCGCCCTGACCTTTGTGGTGGCGACGTCGCTGCTGTTTCGGCGGCCGGCGGTCGGGCTCTATCTGCAGGTCGACGACCTCAGCGTCGTCTTCATCGTGCTCAACACCTTCGTTGGCTTCACCGCCAGCCTGTTCAGCGCCGGCTACATCGCTCACGAGATCGAGATCGGCCGACTGACACAGACGCGGCTGCGTTTCTATCACGCCATGTACCAGGTGCTGATGTTCGGCATGAACCTGGCGCTGGTCTCGAACAACCTCGGTCTGATGTGGGTGGCGATCGAGCTGGCCACCCTGACCACAGTGGCCATGGTCGGCATCTATCGCACCCACGAAGCCATTGAGGCGGCGTGGAAGTATTTCATCCTGGGCAGCGTCGGCATCGCGCTCGCCTTGTTCGGCACCATCCTGGTCTATGTGGCGGCCCGCCCGGTGGTGGGCGAAGGCCTGCAGGGCATGGTCTGGACCGTGCTTATCACCAAGGTCGCGGCCTTCGATCCCGCATTGCTCGATGTCGCCTTCGTCTTCCTGCTGCTGGGCTACGGCACCAAGGTCGGTCTCGCGCCGCTGCACGCCTGGCTACCCGACGCCCATGCCGAGGGTCCCACGCCGATCTCGGCGGTGCTGTCGGGCCTGCTGCTCAACGTCGCCCTCTATGCGGTGCTGCGCTTCAAGATGCTGCTGGCGGCGAACCCGGCCGCCCTGGCGCCGGGCCCCCTGATGGTGACCATGGGGCTGGTCTCGCTGGTCTTCGCCGCCTTCATGCTCTACCGCCGGCGCGACATAAAGCGGATGTTCGCCTACTCCTCCATC
>CALAEG010000347.1 GCA_937890965.1 uncultured Caulobacteraceae bacterium
CTTGCCCCGAAACACCCGATAGGACCAGCCCAGAGCGGGGCCGCCAGCGGATGCGCGAGCGCTCTACCTATCGGGGCGAATGGCAGGTGACCAACGATCAGGCTTGTCACGAAAGCTTGCGTCGACTTGGTTGCCTGGGCCGGGCAACCTCTGGTCTGGGGTAAGGCGTGAACCATAGGGACGGATCGAACCATGCCCGAGCCGATGACCTTGCCGCCCTCCGTCACCGTCAGTCCGACCGTCGTCGGCATCTCCATGCTGACCGCCGAGGGCGCCACCGTTCAGGTGAGCCTGCCCCGGCCGCGCGGCCTGCGCGAGCTCCCCACCGATGAGCTCGTCGCCCGCGCCCAGGGCCTGGCCAGGCTGGCCCTGGAAGCCGCGGCCGCCACCCTGTCTTACTGACGAGACCGCCCGGCCCGCCAGCCGGCTCGATGGACAGCGTCGCATACGGCGTGGTTGACTGAAGCCGGGTGTTTTGGGAGGGCGGCATGGCGAGCGGAGCGGCTCCGGACTCGCGGTTCGACCTTGGCCGGGTCACCCAGCGGACCTTCGCCTCCATCGGGCGCAATTTCGGGGTCTTTCTGCTGCTGGCCCTGCTGCTGTCGGGAATTCCGGCCCTGTTGACCGGCCTGCTGCTGAGCCTCGCCGGAGGCGACCACGCCGGCCAGTCCACTGGCGGCGTCACCGATCCGACCACGCTGGCTGTGATCGGGGTCTCGGTGATCGGGTTGGTCTATCTGGTCGGCGCGATCGCCAGCTTCATCCTGCAGGCCGCCATCATCTATGGCACGATCGCCGATCTGAACGGCCGCCGCGCCGAATTCGCCGAATGCCTGTCGATGGGCCTGCGCAACTGGTTCTGGCTCTTCCTGCTGGCCATCGTGGTCACCGTCGCCGAGGTGTTCGGCTACATCTTCTTCATCGTGCCCGGCCTGATGCTGGCCGTAGCCTGGATGGTCGCGGTTCCAGCCCAGGTGGTCGAGCACACCGGCGTGTTCGGCGCCATCGGCCGCAGCGCCGAGCTGACCCGCGGCCACCGCTGGGCGATCTTCGGCCTTCTGGTCATCTATATTATCGCCAGCCTGGTGCTGCAGGGCTCGATCCTGGGCATCGTCGGCGTGCTGGCGGTCAGCCTGTCGCCCAATATGAGCCAGGCGGCGACCCAGATGGTCGCCCAGCCGCTGCTCAACGTGGCCACCAGCCTGATCGGCGCGGCCGGCGTCGCCTCGATCTATTACGAACTACGCTCCAGCCGCGAGGGCATCGGCCCGGAAGCGCTGGCGGCAGTGTTCGACTAGGCGCCCGTATCGAACTTGTCGCGGCGGCGGCGGCCGAACAGGAGCCGCGATTCCAGCCGGGCGCGGAGGGCCAGGTAATAGGCGTCGAGGAAGGCGTAGTCGGACTCGATGGGACCCCGGGTCCAGCCGATCTTGCCGCGGATTCGTTCGGCGACGGCGGCGATGGTCCTGACCTCGGTGCGGCGCAGCACCTCTTCCAGCACCTGCAGCTCCTTGGCGCCATAGGCGTCGACCTGGGCCTGGGTGAAGGCGAAGTCGCCCTGGGCGGCGAAGGCGGCCTTGCTGGCGAAGGCGGTCTCGGCCACGTCGGCCATCAGCGCCCGGCGCGGCGTCTTGACCACCCAGGTGCCGGCCACCAGGTCGCCGACCCGCAACCGATCACGGTTGAACAGCGGGAAGAAGACGAAGATCGAGCACCAGACGATGCCCAGCAGGTTCAGCCAGGCATCCACCTGGTTGGCGTGGCTGACCAGGAAGCTGAGCGGCAGGAAGACCTCAAGCTCGCGCATGGCGTTACGGGCGAAGATGGCGTCGGCGGTCAGCCGCCCGCCGTTGCGCGCCGCCACGCGCAGGCCCAGCGCCTGCTTGCCCGGGGTCGCCGCGCCCGGCGTCAGCTCGAACAGGATGAAATAGGCGTTGCGCAGCAGGAAGAAGCCCAGCAGCCAGATCACCATGATGATCTGGGCGTTGGGGCCCTTGCCGCCGGTCCCGACCACCGCGAACACCGCCAGCAGGGTGAGCAGGATCAGGATGCCGGCCATGATCGCCGCGTCGAGCAGGAATGCCGCCGCCCGCTCGCTGGCCTCGGCCAGGCGCAGGCGCAGATCCACCCCTTCCGGTGTGACCAGCTCGCGTTCGAACCGGGTCTCGGCCGGCTGACCGACCACCGGCGTCCAGGCGTCGGGGGCCTTAGCCATGGGCGACCACGCCTTTCGCTGCGCGGGGGGCGTAAAGATAGGTGAGCCAGATGACCCCCGAGGTCGCCGCGATGGCGTAGCGGATCCAGGTGACCTGGATCAGCTGGCGGCCGACGCCCTCGAGAATGCCGGCGCAGAACAGCATGACCAGCACCCCGCCCATCAGCACCGCCGCGCCACGGCCGGCATGGCTGACCGATTCAAGCCGGGTCCGTTCGCCCGGAAAGGCCAGGGCCGTGCCGATCCTGAACCCCGCCGCCCCGGCCAGAATGGTGGCGAACAGCTCGGTGACCCCGTGGATCATCAGCCATCCGCCCACCTCCACGCCAAGCCCGTGCTGGACGAAGATGGCCAGGAAGGCGCCCAGCACGCAGCCGTTATCGACCATCAGCAGCGCCGACGGCAGACAGAAGGCGAAGCCGAGCGCGAACGCCATCAGCGCCACCCCGGCATTGTGGGTGAAGAGGAAGGTCGCCATCACCGAGAGCAGCTGATTGTGGCTCGAGTCGAACAGGGTGGCGCGCAGGGCCTGGGTGGAGGCATCGGGGCCGCGCCCCTCGACAAGGCCCTGCGGCACAAAGGAATAGAACCATTCCGGATCGTGCATGACCAGGACATAGGCCGCCACCGCCCCCAGCACCGTCAGCACCGCGCAGACCAGGGTCTCGCGCCAGGCGGCCTTGGCGGCGGCCGGCCAGTCGCGGGCGAAGAATCCGCCGATCCGCTCAAGCGAGCTTGAGCGCGTGCCGTAGACGAAGAAATAGGCCCGGGTGCACAGGCTCTCCAGATAGTCGATCAGGGCCCGGTCCAGCGAGGTCGCCCGCGCCACCGACAGCGACGACAGGCTGGCCCGATAGAGCACCGGAACGGCCAGCAGCTCCTCGTCCGAAAGGGCGGCCGCCGAGCGGCCTTCCGCCTTGCGCAGCAGCGATTCCAGCCGCAGCCAATCGGCCTCGCGCTCGGCGCGGAAACGAAAGCTTTTCAGACGAAGTTCGGCCATGACTTCCCGCCCCCTACAACAGATCGCGACGCTTCAGGTCGAGGTAGCGGCTGAGCAGGGCCGGGCCGATCTGGTCGGCGGGCGCCTCGACGATCTGCACCCCCAGCCGGCGCAACCGCGTCACCACCAGTTCGCGCTCGCGCAGCAGGGCCGCGGCCACCACGGCGCGGGAGACGTCGTCGGCATTGGTCGGCGCCTGGCGCTGCAGGTCCTCAAGCTCGTCGTCGCGCATGACCACGAAGATCACCAGATGCTGGCTGAGCAGGCGCGAGACATTGTCCAGCATCAGCTCGGCGCTGGTGGTGTCGGCGAAGTCGGTGAACACCACCACCAGGGTTCGGCGGCTGAGCTGGCCGCTCAGCTGGGTCAGGCCCAGGGTGTAGTTGGTCTCCTCGGTCGAATAGTCGACGGAAGCCGCCAGCCGCTGGATATGGGCGAAGGCGTTGGGGCCGGACAGCGGACCCGAGGAGATGTTCGGCCGCGCGTCGAAGCCGTAGAGGCCCGCCCGGTCGCCAGCCTTCAGGCTGACATAGGCCAGGAGCAGGGCCGCGTTCAGCGCATGGTCGATGCGCGGCAGGCCGGCCAGGGGCTGGCACATCAGCCGGCCGGTATCGAGCGCCAGTATGACCGGGTGGTTGCGTTCGGCGCGGAACTCCTTGGCCAGCAGCGTGCCGTGCCTGGCCGACTGCTTCCAGTCGATGGTGCGGCGGTCCATGCCGGTGTGGAATTCGTTCAGGGCGTGGAATTCCGAGCCCGAACCAAGGTCGATCTGCACCCGCGCGCCATAGAGGGCGTTGCGGGAAAAGAGCCTGAGCGCCTCTTCCTTCACCGCCTGGATGTTCAGGGTGATGGGGGTCTCGCGCCCGAGCTGTTCGATCTTCTGCTTCCAGACCAGGCCCAGCGGCCCCTGCCAGCGCGCCCAGATCCGCTCCAGCACGCCCGGTCCGCGACGATTGGGCCGCAAGGTGAAGCGCGCCCGGCCCAGTCGCTCGGCGACCTCGACGGTCTGGCGGAGGGGCTCGATGTCGATGCGCGCATTGGCCTCCAGCGACAGCTGCAGTCGGGGGGGGGCTGCGCCGGCGAAGGCCGCCTGCACCAGGGCTTCGCCGGCGACCCCGGCGGTGAGCGACCCCGGCGCGGTCAGGCTGAGTTCGGCGCGCTGGCGATCGGCGCCCAGCATGGCGTCGGCCAGGACCAGGGCGAAGATCAGGGCCAGCCAGACCGGTCCCAGGATCCACAGATGCGGCGCGAAGACGCCGACCAGCAGGGCAAGCGGCATCCCGATCGCGGCCAGGCCGATGGCGCGGACAGTGGGGTAGATCACCCCATTTCTCGCATCATCGGGGCGCCTCGATCCTCTCGATCATGGTGGTGATCGCCTCGTCCACCTTGCGGCCGTCGATCTCGGCGGCGGGCGACAGGATGACCCGGTGGCGGAGCGCCGGCAGGGCCAGCGCCTTGACGTCGTCGGGGATGACATAGTCGCGGCCTTCCAGCGTCGCCCGCGCCCGGGCGGCGACGGCCAGCATGGCGGCCGACCGCGGCGAGGCGCCGTAGGAGAAGTCGCCGGTCTCCCGCGTGGCGCGGACCAGGGCCACCACATAGCCGATCACCTCGTCGGTAAGCCGCACCTGGGACACGGTGGCGATCGCCTCGGCGATGCGGCCGGCGTCGGCGGCGGGGTTGACGCCGAAGTCGGCGATATTGGGCTGGCCGGCGCGGGCGCCGTGGCTGGCGACGATGCGGCGCTCCTCCTCGGCGCTGGGATAGCCGACCAGCTGCTTGAACAGGAAGCGGTCGAGTTGGGCTTCCGGCAAGGGATAGGTGCCCTGCTGCTCGATCGGGTTTTGCGTCGCCACGACGGTGAAGCGGTCGCTGAGCGCGTGGCTTTCGCCGTCCAGGGTGACCGTGCGCTCCTGCATGGCTTCCAGGAGCGCGGCCTGGGTCTTCGGCGGCGTGCGGTTGATCTCGTCGGCGAGCAGCAACTCACAGAAGATCGGCCCCTTGACCAGGGTGAAGGCGCTGGCCTGGAAGTTGAACAGATTGGCGCCGAGAATGTCGCCCGGCATCAGGTCGGGGGTGAACTGGATGCGGCCGAAGTCCAGATTGACCGTGCGGGCGAAACACTGGGCCAGGAAGGTCTTGGCCGTGCCCGGCGGGCCTTCCAGCAGGATGTGGCCGCTGGCGAACAGCGCGGTCAGCATCAGGTCGACCGTCTCCGTCTGACCGACGACCGCCTTGGCCATCTCGGCGCGGATGTTGGCGGCCAGCCCTCTCACCTCAGCGACGTTCACGTGTCATCTCCAGTCTCCATTGATAGAGGCGTTGGGCGAAGCGGGTGAGGCTGTCGCGATCCTTGACCGCCGGGATCTGTTCGGCGAGCGCCGAGAGGCGCCCGGCGCCGGTGCGCTCACCCAGCCGGTCGACATAGGCGTCCAGCTCGGCCCCGCTGAGCCGCGTGGCGCCCAGCGCCTTCGCCACCGCGCCGCGGTTGAGCTCCAGATAGCCGCCGGCCATGTGCGGTTCGCGCTTGGCCATGCGGATCAGCCCGGCCGAGTTCTCGGCCAGGGCCGACTTGCCCAGCGCCAGGGCGCGGGTGGTCCGTTCCGGCGCGCCGAAACGGCTGGCGGCGTGCAGCGCCATCAAGAGCGCCGCGCCGGCCAGGCAGAGGGTCGCGCCCAGGAAGGGCGGCTCGAAGGCCAGCTTGAGCAGGCTGGGCGAGTGTTTCAGGCCATCGAGACTGACGTCGAACACCACCGGCCCGTCGCCCTTGCGGATGCCCAAGAGCAGGCTGGTTCCCGCATTGGCCGTGGCCAGGTCGCGCAGCCCGTGGGTGTTGAGCAGGTCGGGGTCGGACAGGATGTAGAGCCGTGAATCGGCGGTGCGGACCAGGATGGCGGCGCCGGTCTGGTCGGCCGCGACCGTGGTCATGCCCTCGGCGCTCAGGGTCTGCAGATGGTCGATCGGGCCGGTATGGAGGGCCGGCTGGCTCGGATCCGCGGCCATGGTCAGCCGCGTGGCCGCCGTGCCGGTCGCTTGCGAAACGGTGGCGGCCACGCGACCGGCCAGCAGGGTTTTCAGATCGGCGGGATTGATCAGGCCCGCGCTCTTCACCCAGCCGGAATTCAGCTGGTCGGGCACGGTCTCCCACTTGGGCAGCACCACCAGCGTGGGGCCGGTCGCGGTGGTGAAGTCGAACAGGTCCGACGGCTTGGTGGTTTCCTCGGGCGTCAGGACCAGCAGCCCCCAGTTTGGATCACGCTTGGTCGGGCCATCGCGGCTGACTGCCACCGGCACGTTTTCGGCCTGCAGCAGCCTGACCAGGCCGGCATACCCAACGGCGGAGCGGGAAAGCGCGTGCGCGCCGCCGTCGTCGCCGCCCTTCAGGTCCGGCGCATAGGCCGAGAGCACGAAATAGGCCGAGAATGAAAAGACCCCGGCGAGCAGCAGGAAGAGCACCACCGCCGGCCGGAAGACCCCGGCCTCCCGTGGGCTGGCGACGGCTGCGGCGGTCATGTGCGCGCGCCGGGCAGGGCGAAGGCTTCATAGGCGCCGCGGCAGAAGGCGAAGTCGGCCGCCCCCAGCGCAGCGCCGCCGAAGAAGCTGCCTTCCACCACCCGCGCGATCTCGCCGAAGGTCTGGCGGGCCAGGTCGGGCAGCCCGCGATGCGCGGCGATGTCGCGGCTGGTCAGGGCCGGCCGGACCAGGTTGGGCCAGCGGCCGTCGATATCCTCGATGCTGCGGAACAGGATGAGGTGGGTGGCCTCGTCATAGCGGCCCTCTGCGGCCAGCCGGTCGGCCTCTTCCAGCAGCGTTCGGGCGCGGGCCTCGGTGGGCCGCCACTCGGCCTCGGGCGCCTTAGGCTTGGCGCGGCGCCTGAACCGCGGCAGGCGCAGGCCGATCAGCTCGCGCAGGACGAAGAACAGGATGGCCAGGCCGCCGATAATCAGCCCGCCCCAGAAGATGTACGGGAAGATCGGCGCCAGCGAACCCAAGAGGTTCAGCAGCGGCTTCAGCCAGTCCGGCGGTCCCGGCGGCGGCTGGTAGGCGCTGAGGTCGAACTGCAGGTCGCCCTGGCGCAGCAGGGCGTCATGGGCGCGCGCAAGATCGCCCGCGCTTAGCCCGGCGCCGTGGGTCAAACCGCCCGCCACCGAATCCGCCCCTCCCGATACCGTCGCCCGAACCCCGACTTGCCCTATATCGTTGCAACCGCCAATGCGCCATCGCCGCGCGCGGACCGGACCAGGTCGCCGCGCTGTCGCTCTACTGTCGCGTCCAGGGGCTAGATTTCACCTCGGCGGCTCCCTGCCCTGCCGCCCAAGACCAGCCCGGCGCGGCCTGACCCCGACCCACGGTCGCGCCGGGCGACTTCTCCCGCCCTCAGCCCTGCAGCCGTCCAAACCGCCGCTCGATCAGCAGCATGGCGACCACGACAGTGAAGGCGAAGGCGACCATGCCGCCGGCCAGCAGATGCGCCTTGCCCCATTCGAGATTGTCGACCAGCTGAAAGAGTTCGATCGACAGCACCTTGGTCTTGCCAGGAATACCGCCGCCGATCATCAGCACCACGCCGAACTCGCCGATGGTGTGGGCAAAGACCAGGATCGCGGCGGTGACCAGGCCCGGCCGCGCCAGCGGCAGGGCGACGCGGGTGAAGGTCTGCAGGCCCCGCGCGCCCAGGGTGGCGGCGCATTCCAGCGGGTGGTCACCGATCGCGGCGAAGGCGTTGCGGATCGGCTGAACCGCAAAGGGCAGCGAATAGATCGTCGAGCCGATCACCAGGCCGGTGAAGGAAAAGGCCAGGGTGCGCACCCCGAACCCGGCCAACGGCCGGATCAGCGGGCTTGCCGGGCCGAGCGCGATCAGCAGATAAAAGCCCAGCACGGTCGGCGGCAGCACGATGGGAAGGCTGGTCGCCGCGGCGACGATCTCCTTCCACCAGCGCCTGGACCGGGCGAGCCACCAGGCCAGCGGCGTGGCGATCAGCAAAAGGATCGCCGTGGTGGTCGCGGCCAGCCGCAGAGTGAGCCAAAGGGCCTCGGCCATCGGACCCTTACGAGGTCGCGTAGCCGAAGCGGCGGATGATCGCCCTGGCCTGGCCGCCCTTCAGGAAGGTCAGGAAGGCGCGGGAGCCGGCGCTGTCCGCACCGGGTTTCAACAGTACGGCCTGCTGGATGATCGGCTCATGATCGGCCTCCGGCACCAGCCAGCGCGATCCGCCCGGCTCGTTGATCACCTGCGACAGGGCGACAAAACCCAGTTCCGCATTGCCGGTCTTCACGAAGGTGAAGGCCTGGGCGATGGATGAGCCTTGGACGATCTTGGGCTGCAGCTGGTCGTAGATCTTCAGCGTCTTCAGCGTCTGGATGGCGGCCAGGCCATAGGGCGCGGCGGCCGGGTCTGCGATGGACAGCTTGGAAAAGCGACTGCCCTTCAAGACCGCGCCATGGTCATCGACCAGGCCCGGGGTCGCGCTCCACAGCACCAGGCGGCCGACGGCATAGGTGAAACGCGTCCCAGCGACGGCCAGGCCGGCCTGTTCGGCCTTGGTCGGCCGGTCGGCGTCGGCGGACAGGAAGACCTCGAACGGCGCCCCGCTGGCGATCTGGGTGTAGAACTGACCCGAGGAGCCGAAGCTGAGCGTGACCTTGTCGCCGGAGGCCTTTTCGAACGCCGCGGCGATCTCCTTGGCCGGTTCTGTGAAGTTGGCCGCCACCGAGACGGTGATCTCCTCGGCCAGGACCGGGGTGGCGACGGCCGTGATCCAGAATGAGGCAAACGCCGATATGATCAGCCGACGGACGATTGAAGTCATGGGCTACTCCACTGCCAGGATGACGTGCGAGGCCTTGATCAGGGCAAGGACGGAGTCTCCGACCTTCAGATCCAGGGCGTCGGCGCTCTCGCGCGTGATGGTGGCGGTCAGGGTCTTGCCGGCCTCGATGGCCAGGCTGATCTCGCTGTTCACCGCGCCGTCCTCGCGGCGCACGATCGCGCCGGCGAGCTGATTGCGCGCCGAGGTGCGCAGCGAGGCATCGCCGCGGGCCAGAATGACGAAGCTGGACTTGATCAGGGCGATGGCCTGGCGGCCCGGCTTCAGATCCAGTTCGCTGGCGCTTTCGCGGGTGACGACGGCGACGATCTCGACGCCCTCGGCGATCTTCAGGACAACCTCTGTGTTCACCGCGCCCTGTTTGACCCGGTCGACCTGCCCACGAAGGGCGTTGCGCGCGCTGGTCTTCATGCCCAGACCCCAAAGTAGCGAATTCAGCTGTTCGGCCGGCTCGGTCAGCCGCTGCTCCAGCGCCTCGGCCAGGCGCGAAAGCTCGATCTCGACCGCCCGAAAGGTGCGCACGACCGCCTGGCCGCGCGGCGTCAGCTTGGCCACGCCGCCCTTGGCGCCCCCGGCCTGGGTCGCCACCAGCGGCTGGTCGAACAGGTTGTTCAGCGCCTGCACGCCGTCCCAGGCGCCCTTGTAGCTCAGGCCCACCGTCTTGGCGGCGGCGGCGATCGAGCCTTGGGCGTCGACGGCTTCAAGCAGGGCGATGCGCGCGGCCCCGACCCGCAGGTTCGCGCCCCGGTGCAACAGCAGCGAGGCGGTCAGATCGTCATTGGCCGCGAGGCCGGTTCGGCTGGTCATCGCGATCCCGTTCCGCGTCAGGCGTCCTGTAGTTGAGCTACCTAACGCGGGATGTAAAGCACCGCGAACGCCGCCGCTCAGTGAGGCGCGGGGCGATAAATGATGCTCAGGCCGGGGCTGCCGCCGCCAAAGTCGTGATAGCTGATCGCGATCCTCACCGGGCCTGTCGTCCAGACACAGTTCAAGGCGGCGAGTTCAGGCCGATCGACGCACCGGAGCGGCGCGCCGTACTGGCTCTTCGCCAGGTCGAGGACTCGCCGGGCCTCCGCCAGGTTCTCGGGCCCGTGGCCCGAGGCAAGCGCGCGGTTCTCCACCAACACCGCCGAGAGCGCCTTGCCGCGGAAGAAGAAGACCGCCTCCGCCGGCGACCCCGCCAGCTCCGCCGGGGCGGCAAGGCCCGACTGCGAACCGTCTTCCAGCACCAGGCCGGTCTGCGGCTTGGCCTGCGGGATCGCCGCCGCCACCTGATCGATGGTCGCGCCGGCCTGGGCGCCGCCCCACAGGGCCGGCCCGCTTGGAACGGCGGCCGTGGCGCTCATGGTCGAGAGGCCGGCGATGGCGGAAGCAATGGCGGCGAGGCGCAAGGGGCTTGGGCTTTCGGACAAGGACCCGGGTGGCATAGCCCGGCCAGGGGCCGCGGCCAAGGTGGTGGGGCGACGCCCTCATGGCGCAACGGGAGTGTCGGCGCATTCTCAAGCCCGTTCATCGGGAGTACAGGCTGGGCGGGGGATCATCGTCTGACGCGCGTGCGCGCCTTAGATCTGGGAGATCCGTTCAATGCGCAGACCAATTGTCGCCGGAGCCCTGGCCGCGGCCTCCATCCTGGGGATGGCGGCGCCGGCGCTCGCCCAGGGCCAGAGCTGCTTTTTCGTCACCCAATGGCATGGCTGGAAGGCCGCCGACGATCACACCGTCTATATCAATGTCGATCCGCATCGGACCTACCGGCTCGACATGTCCGGCGCCTGCCCGGCCCTGCTCGATTCGACCTCCGTGCTGATCACCAATAATCACAGCAACTCGATCTGCTCGGCGATCGATTGGGACCTGCGGATCAGCCAGGGCCATAGCATCGTCACCGGCTGCATCGTCGACAAGATGAGCCAGCTGACCCCGGACCAGGCCGCGTCCCTGCCGAAAAACCTGCGGCCTTAGGGCGGCCTGGACATCAGGAGCCAAGCTGGCAATCTGGTCCGGTGAGCAATCTCTTCCGGTTCCCGAGCGCCGTTCGGCGAGACCCCGGCGTCGAGGCTTGGTTTTTCAAGCCCGATGACGAGATGCGACGGATCGCCCAGCCATGGTTTGAACAGATGCGCGGTTGCGGCGCGGACGTTCGCGAGCTTCTGAACGATGGCCATCCCACGGCGTGCGTGGGAGACGCGGCCTTTGGCTACGTCGACGCCTTCAGCGCGCATGTGAACATCGGCTTCTTCTTCGGGGCGGCGCTTGACGATCCGGCCGGCCTTCTGGAAGGCTCCGGCAAGCGCATGCGGCACGTGAAGCTCCGTTGGGCGCGGCCCGTGAACGCCGACGCCCTGAGCGAACTTATCGTGGCGGCCTACCGCGACATCCGGTTGCGCCTCAGAGACGGAGCCTGAACCCATGTCCGTCGCCAGCCGCGCGACGAAGCCGAGACGAACCGAGCGCTAAAGCCCTCTTCCCAGGGTCGGCTTTCCGTCCCTTAGCCAATGTCCCCTTACGACCCATTGCGGACACCAGAAAGGGGATGCGCTGGCCGGTGTCCTGAGCGATCCTTGCGTCATGGCCCGCGTCGACGACCCGCTGCTTGCCCGCATCACGCCGTACTGGCCGGTGTGCCAGGCGTCGCCGCCGTCGTGCTCGGCGGTTCGCGAGCGCGTGGGTGTGCGACCAGCCGCTCGACGGGCGCTGGCGGTATGTCTATCAACGCTGGCGCGACGCAGGGAGAGTGCATGAAAGGCGCAATCGCGAAAGCGCGCGACGCCGCGATCATTGCGGCAGCCCTGGCCCTGGCCGGTTGCCAGCACGTCGGGCCGAGTTCGATCTCCATGGGCCGCCCCGACTACAACTCGGCGATCCAGGAGACGTCGCAGCAGCAGCTGCTGGAGAACATCGTGCGCGTGCGCGATGCGCAGATGCCGCTGGTGATGGACGTGACCCAGATCAACGCCGGGCTGACGTTTCAGGCGAGCGCGGGCGCGCAGGTCGCCGGCATCGGCGGCCAGGCCGCGCTGCAAGGCGCCGGCCGGG
>CALAEG010000348.1 GCA_937890965.1 uncultured Caulobacteraceae bacterium
CGCCAGCACATAGTCGGGGGCCAGGCAGATCTGGCCGGCGTTCAGGGTCTTGCCGGCCATCACCCGCGCCGCCGCGGTCGCATAGTCGGCCGAGCGGCCGAGAATGACCGGGCTCTTGCCGCCCAGCTCCAGGGTGATCGGCACCAGGTTCCGCGCCGCGGCCTTCATCACGTGGCGCGCGATCGAGGTCGCGCCGGTGAAGATCAGATGGTCGAAGGCCAGCTCGGAAAAGGCCTGGCCGACTTCGGGCCCGCCGGGGAAGACGGCGATCTCGTCTTCGGAAAAGACCTCGGCGAACATCTTGGCCATGAGCTCGGAGGTCGCCGGGGTGAATTCAGACGGCTTGATCATCGAGCGGTTGCCCGCGGCCAGCACGCCGGCCAGCGGCGCGAAGGTCAGGTTCACCGGGAAGTTCCAGGGGCTGATGATGCCGACCACGCCCTTGGGCTGGAACCGCACCTCGGCCTTGGCGCCCAGGAAGCCCAGCAGGGCCGGGGTGGTCTTGCGCTTTTCCGGCCGCATCCAGGTCTTCACATTGGCCTTGGCATGCTTCAGCGGGCCGATCGAGCCGGCGACGTCGGTGATGCCGCTGACCGCGGCGGCCCGGTTGCCGAAGTCATCGTTCAGCGCTTTGACGATCGCCGCCTCGTGGCCGATCAAGAGCTTGATGCACCGGTCGAGCCATTCAATTCGCTTTTCGGCGCTGGGCGCGCCGTCGCGCAGATGCGCCGCCTTTTGCTGCAGCAGCACCGCGTTCATCCGCTTGCCGGCTTCCGTTGCGTCGCTCATTTTCGGGGGCTCCTCGGCCATATTCGCGCTGTCTTGATTACGCTAAGCAGCGCATCGAAGCCATCCGGCGAGTATTTCCGAAGGATATCATGGAACTGATCCTCATCCGCCACGGCCTGCCCGAACGCCGGTCCGACACCGCTGACCCGCCGCTGACGCCGGAGGGTTACGATCAGGCGGAGCGGGCGGCCAGGGCGCTGTCGCGCGAGCGGATCGACGCGGTCTATTCCAGTCCCATGCTGCGCGCGGTGCAGACGGCCGAGCCGTTCGCGGTCCTGAGCGGCCACGAGATCGAGACCCGCGAAGGCATTGTCGAGTTCGACCGCGGCACCGGCGCCTATGTCCCGATGGAGGAGCTGAAACGCGACGACTACGAGGCCTGGAAGGCCTTTGTCGCCGGCGGCTACCAGGTCGATCTGGGCGCCTTCCAGCGGAACGTGGTCGAGACCCTGGAAGACATCGTCAAGACCAACCCGTCAAAGCGGGTCGCGGTCTTCTGTCATGGCGGGGTGATCAATGTCTGGACCGCGCACGTGCTGACCATGCCGCCACGCCTGTTTTTCGAACCGGTCTACGCCAGTCTCCACCGCTCCCTGTGCGCCAGCAGCGGCGAGCGCAACCTGATCAGCCTGAACGAGCGTTGGCACTTAACACCTCTCCCGGACGGAGGGGTGCTCTAGAAGGTCAGCACGATCTTGCCGAAGTGCTCGCCGGCGCGCATGGCCCGGAAGGCGGACTGGGCGTCTTCCAGCGGGAAGCGCTTGTCGATCACCGGCTTGAGGGATTTGGCCTCGATCGCGCGGCACATGTCCTCGAACTGCTCGCGGCTGCCGACGGTGATGCCGTGGACGCGGGCATTGGCGCCGAAGATGGCCGCGACGTTGACGTCCTTCACCATGCCGGTCAGCACGCCGATCACCGCCACATGGCCGCCGATGCGGATGGCCTGGATCGACTGCTGGAAGGTGCCGGCGCCGCCGACCTCGATCACGTGGTCGACGCCGCGCCCGCCGGTCAGCTTCCGGGCCGCCTTGGCCCAGTCGGGCTCGGTCCGGTAGTTGATGGTGTGGTCGGCGCCCAGGGCGCGGGCCCGTTCCAGCTTCTCGTCCGAGGATGAGGTGATGATGACGGTCGCGCCGGCCGCCTTGGCGAACTGCAGCGCGAAGATCGAGACCCCGCCCGTGCCAAGGGCCAGCACCACGTCGCCGGGTTTGAGGCCGCCCTCGACCAGGGCGCGCCAGGCGGTCAAGGCCGCGCAGGGCAGGCAGGCGACCTCCTCGTCGCTGAGCCCGGCCGGAACCTTGGAGACGCCGTTCTCGCTCAGCACCAGCTGGTCGCGCGCCACGCCGTCCAGCGCGCCGCCCAGGGCCGTCGACAGGCCGGCGGCTGTCGGTTCGCCGCCGAACCAGTCCTGGAAGAACAGCGGCGCCACCCGGTCGCCGACCGCGACGCGCCGGACGCCAGGTCCTACGCCTGAGACCACGCCGCAGCCGTCGGAGAGCGGAATGAGCGGCAGCCGGCCCTTGATCATCGGCGATTCCACCGTCGCCAGGTCGCGATAGTTCAGCGAGGCGGCCTTCATGGTCACCGCGACCTGGCCGGCGGCCGGCTCGACGGCCGGGCGGTCGACGACGCTCAGGTGATCGATCCCGGCGTCCCCATCGAGTACGAGCGCGCGCATTTGACCTCCCGAATAGCTCTGGTCTTGCGGAGGTTCTGGCCTCTGCGCCGGGCGCGCACAAGGGCGTGGCTGGACCTGACGCAACGGCGCGGGCAATTTGAGGCTTCCCACGGGAGGATTCAAATTGCGCACGCCCCGCCAGCATCCGCTTAGCGCCGACTTCCGCTGGGAAGACCGGCCTGGCCCGTTCCGCCGGGTCACGGAGGCCCAGCGCGAGGCCTTCGACCGGCTCGGCTTCATCAAGTTCGAGAACGCCTTCACGGCCGACGAGATCGCCGCGGTCACCGCCGCCATCGATCCGCTGGAAGTGGTGGCCGAGGAGAGGCTGCGCCGGGCGGGCGGCACCATCTCCATCTCCACCGCCGACGAGATCACCTTCACCACCCACATGGTCAAGGTCTCAGCCGTCCTGCGCGACTTCGCCGCCCACCCCTTCATCAAGGACATCTGCCACGACCTGCTGGGCGACGCGGTGCGGCTCTATTGGGACCAGTCGGTCTACAAGAAGACGGCGCAGATGCGCGAATTCCCCTGGCATCAGGACAACGGCTACACCTTCATCGAGCCGCAGCAGTACCTGACCTTCTGGCTGCCGCTGGTGGATGTTGACGAGCAGAACGGCTGCCCCTGGATCGCGCCCGGCCTGCACCGTGGCGGCACGCTGGACCACTGGGTGACCGAGATCGGGCTGAAATGCCTGGAGGAGGTTCCGGACGCCGTCGCCGTGCCGGCCAGGGCGGGCGACGCCATCGTCTTCTCGTCGCTGGCGCCCCACCGCACCGGGCCGAACCTGAAGGCCGGCACCGTGCGCAAGGCGTATATCCTGCAATATTCCCACGACGGCTCGGTCGCCACCTATCGCGACGGCCGCACCGCCGTGCAGGACGACCCGGAGCGGCAGTTCGTGGTCCTGCGGCCCGGCGACTGATTTCGTTTGGTGCTTGGCTTCCCTAGCGGCCTCTGTTGGATCGTGGCGAGCGTGATTGGGTGAGGAGAACGGGTTTGGCGACGATTTCGGCCGATGAAAGAGGGGCCTTGCGCGACTCCGTCCGCCGGTTGCTGGCGGACCACAGCGCCGAGGCCGACGTGCGCCGCGCCATGGAGACCGAGGCCGGCTACGACGCCGAGCTGTGGCGCCGGCTGGCCGAGATGGGCTTAGCCGGCCTGGTGATCGAGGAGGATTTCGGCGGCGCGGGCGCCGGCCCGCTGGAGCTGGAGCTGGTCATGGAGGAGGCGGGCGCCGCGTTGCTCTGCTCGCCGCTTTTGGCCAGCGGCGTGTTGGCGGCCGAACTGCTGCGCGCCCTGGGCGACGAGGAGGCCAAGACCCGGCTGCTGCCCGGGATCGCGGCCGGAACGGCCATCGCCACCGTGGCCCTGACCGGCGATGCTGGGACCTGGACGCCGGAGGGCGTCGCCGTCACAGCCGCTGGCGGCCCCGGCGATTGGCGGCTGGAGGGTGTCGCCTCCTATGTGATGCACGGCCAGAACGCCGACGTCCTGCTGGTGCTCGCCAACGCGTCCGACGGCCTGGGCGTCTTTGAGGTCGATCCGGCCGCCGCCGGTGTCGCCATCGCGGCGTTGCCGACCTTCGACCACACCCTGCGCCTGGCCAGGATCAGCTTCGAGGGCGCGCCGGCGTCCAAACTGAAAGCCGCCGGCCCGGTCTGGGATGCGGTGCAACAGGCGCTGAACCTCGCTTTGGTCGGGCTTTCCGGCGAACAGGCCGGCGGCGCGCGGCGGGTGCTGGACTTCACGGTCGACTACGCCAAGGCGCGCATCCAGTTCGGCCGCGCCATCGGCAGTTTCCAGGCGATCAAGCACATGGCCTCGGACCTATTGTTGGAATCGGAATCGGCCATCTCGGCCGCCCGCAACGCCGCCCGCGCCCTGGCCGAGGACGCGCCGGACGCCGAGGCGGCCATCAGCCTGGCGGCCTTCGCCTGCGCCGAGGCCTTCAGCCTCACCACCGCGACCTCGATCCAGATGCACGGCGGCATCGCCTTCACCTGGGCGCACCCGGCCCACCTCTATCTGCGCCGGGCGCGGGCGGACGCGCAGCTGTTCGGGCCGCCAGCCTATTATCGCGAACGCTACATCCAGCAGCTGGGAGGCTGACCATGGACGACGCCGCACCCCTCGCCCCCGCCTCCGACGACCAGATCCGCGATGAGGTCGCGGGTTGGCTCAAGGCCAATTGGGACCCGTCGGTTCTAACGAGCGCCCAGGCCGGCCGGGGCGAGGCCTATCGCGCCTGGATCGCCAAGGTGGTCGAGGCGCGCTGGGCCGCGCCGCGCTGGCCGGTGGAATGGTTCGGGCGCGGCCTCTCCAACGAGCAGGCCCGCATCGTCGAGCGCGAATTCGCCCGGGTCGGCGCGCCGGGCACGGGGCAGGATCGCACCCAGCTCTATGCCAACACCCTGCTGGCCAAGGGAACCGAGGCGCTGAAGGCCAAACTCATCGGCCCGATCCTGCGCGGCGAGATCGTCATGTGCCTGCTCTATTCCGAACCCGGTGCCGGGTCCGACCTGGCCGGCGTGCGCACCCGCGCCGAACTGGACGGCGACCACTATGTGGTCAACGGCCAGAAGGTCTGGACCTCGACGGCGGCCACCGCCGACTACGGCATGCTGATCGCCCGCACCAATTGGGATGTGCCCAAGCACCAGGGCCTGAGCTTCTTCTTCCTGCCGATGAAGCAGCCGGGGGTCGAGGTTCGGCCGCTGCGCCAGATCACCGACGAGAGCCATTTCAACGAGGTCTTCCTCACCGACGCCATCGTCCCGGCGGAGAACCTGCTTGGCGAACTCGGCCAGGGCTGGAGCGTGCTGCAGACCGCGCTGGCCTATGAGCGCTCGGTGATGGGCGAGGGCGCGCGGGGCCCGCGCTCGGGCGTCGCGGAAGCCGCGGGCGAGGAGCCGCTGATCGCGCTGGCCCGCGAGGCCGGCGTGCTGGCTGACCCCATGCTGCGCCAGGATATCGCCCGGGTGATCGCCTATAAGAAGCTGAACGCGCTGAACACCGCCCGCGCCAAGGCCGACCTGGCCCAGGGCACCTCCTCGCCGGTGATGAGCCTCGGCAAGCTCGCCATGTCGCGCATCCTGCACGAGGAGGCCCGCCTGCGCACCGCCATCCTCGGCGCGGCCAGCCTGCTGGAAGGCCCCGACCACCCGCGCGCCGAGGACGCCAACTTCCTGACCCTGAACGCCTATTTCACCTCGATCGGCGGCGGCACCGACCAGATCCAGCGCAACATCATCGGCGAACGCGTGCTGGGCCTGCCCAAGGAGCCGGAGGTCGACCGCGATGTGCCCTTCCGCGAGGTGCGCGGGGGGTAGGCGCGCGGACCAATCCGAACGCGTGCGGCGCTGGGTGTACGCATAGTCTCGCTAGGAAATGCCGGTGTCGATCGCCAGGCGCACCAAGTCTGCCGTGCGCGCGACGCCCAGTTTCGACTTGATCAGGCTGAGGGTGTTCGCGATCGTCTTGTAACCGACACCCAGCGCCGCGGCGATCTCCGCAAGGCTGGCGCCGCCGGCCAGCAGGCGCATAATTTCCAGTTCGCGCAGGTTCAGGGCGTCGACCGCCTCGGGCGTCGCGCCCAGCGCCAAAGCCTGGGCGATCTCGGCCTCGACATAGCGCCGGCCCCCCGCCACCCGACGCACGGCAGCCAGCAACTCGTCCGGCGCGGCGTTCTTGCTGACATAGCCGGCCGCGCCAGCCTCCAGCGCCCGACGGGCATAGAGTGGCTCGGCGTGCATGGAGAGGACCAGGATCTTGCCCGCGCCGCTCTGGACAAGGCGGCGCAGCAGCTCCAGCCCGCCGAGGCCGGGCAGGTTCAGATCGAGGATGATGAGGTCCGGGCGCAGGGTGCGCGACAGGCCGAGGGCCTGACGCCCGTCCGCCGCCTGGACCACCTGGTGGTCGTCGTCCGATTCCAGGAGGCGGGTCAGCCCATCGCGGACGATGGCGTGGTCGTCGACGACCAGGATCTTCACGCCGCTTCTTCCCGCGCTTCGGCCGTGAGCGGCAGGCGGGCGGTCACGCGCCAGCCGCCGGGCTCGGCCGGTCCCGCCTGAAGGGCGCCGCTGGCCGCCGACACCCGTTCGGCCATGCCGGTCAGGCCGAATCCCGGCGGCGCCGCCACCGCCGACGGCCCGTCGTTCAACACCTCGACCCGCAGTTCGCCGGCAGTGCGCGCGATGCTCACCGCGATCCTGCCCGGCGCGCCGTGGCGCACCGCATTGCTCAAACTCTCCTGCACCAGGCGATAGGTGGTCTCCTGCACCGCCTGGGAAAGCCCACCTTCGTCCTCCGGCAATTCGGCCGCGAAGTCGATGTCCGGGCGCCGCGCACGCCAGAACTCGATCAGGTCGCGCACAGCCACCGCCAATCCCAGCTCAACCAGCCGCGTCGGCCTCAGGCGACCGAGCAGGTCGCGCACCAGGCGCTGCATGTGGGCGATGGCGGCCTGAATCGAGCGGACCTGGGCCAGGGCCGCGTCGAGGCGGCCGGCGGCGATCAGGTTGGCGGTCATCGCGGCGTCGACATTTGCGGCGAACAGGTGCGGGCCCATCTCGTCGTGCAGATCGCGCGCGATATCGGCGCGCTCTTCGTCCTGCAGGGTCAGTATCTGTTCCTCAAGGGCGCGGTTGTCGGCCCGCATTGCGGCGAGCCGTCCGGCCATCTCGTTGACCCCCCGGGCCAGGCGGACCAGCTCCGGCGGTCCGTGTTCGGGCGCGCGGGCGGCGTAGTCGCCAGCACCGATGCGCGGCAGAAGCTGGCCGATCGTCCGCATCGGTTTCAGCGCCTGTCCGACCAGGGCCCAGATCAGCACCGCCCCGGCGAGACTGGAGAGCGCGAGAACCAGGGTCAGGTCGAGGAACTCCGGCCAGACCGCCGCGGTGTCACTCGCGCCGACCGGGAGAAGCTCCACCGCCTCGCCGCCGCCGGTCGGGCTGGGCAGGCGGACCGGCGCGATCCGCTGGCTGAGCAGCGCGCCAAACCA
>CALAEG010000349.1 GCA_937890965.1 uncultured Caulobacteraceae bacterium
ATAGCGCAGGCCGAAGGCGAAGGCGCCGGAAGCCTCCTGGCCGGCGATATAGCCGGTTGGCTGGCCGTTATCGCGGAAGATGCGCTCGACGATCGCCCCGGCGGCCTCGGCGGTGACCCCGAAGAAGTCGGAGACCGAATGGACCAGCTCATCCTGGCTATAGGTGGGCGCGCGACGATTGGGATAGTCGGGACCCTCGCCGGGCGGCGGCATGGGACGCGCGTCGCCGGGCGGCGGCCTTGGGCGATCGTCGCCGGGCGGCTCGTCCTGGGCTCGGGCCAGCGGCGCGATCGCCTGGGCGCCGACCAGGGCCGCGGCGGAAGAAATCAGCAGACGACGATCCATTGCCGAGGGCTCCATAAGCTTTCGCAAATAGTGACGCTTGATTGCGTCCGGTTTGCGGCCACGACGCGGCGCTTTTGCAGAGTATAGCGCAGGTGAACCTGATTCGTTTCCACCGAACCCTCGCCCCGCAACGCGGGGAGAGGGCAGGGTGAGGGGAACGGCCTCGCCGGGTGAACGTCTTCGCGGGCTTGCCGACGGCCGCAACCCCCTCACCCCGACCCTCTCCCCCGCAAGACGCGGGGGAGAGGGAGTGCTAAACGGCCGCCATGACGACGCCGCTCGACCGCATCCGCAACTTCGCCATCATCGCCCATATCGACCATGGCAAATCCACCCTCTCCGATCGGCTGATCCAGGAGACCGGGGGCCTGACCGCGCGCGAGATGAAGGAGCAGGTGCTCGACTCCATGGAGATCGAGCGCGAGCGCGGCATCACCATCAAGGCGCAGACCGTGCGGCTCGATTACCGCGCCGACGATGGCCACACCTACGTGCTGAACCTGATGGACACCCCCGGCCATGTCGACTTCGCCTATGAGGTGTCGCGGTCGCTGGCCGCCTGCGAGGGCTCGATCCTGGTGGTGGACGCGAGCCAGGGCGTCGAGGCCCAGACCCTGGCCAATGTCTACCAGGCCATCGAGCACAACCACGAGATCGTGCCGGTGCTGAACAAGATCGACCTGCCGGCCGCCGAGCCCGGCCAGGTGCGCAACCAGATCGAGGAGGTGATCGGCATCGACGCCTCCGACGCCGTCGAATGCTCGGCCAAGACCGGCGTCGGCATCCACGACGTGCTCGAGGCCATCGTCACCCGCCTGCCCGCGCCCAAGGGCGATGCGGCCGCGCCGCTGAAGGCGCTGCTGGTCGACGCCTGGTACGACGCCTATCTGGGCGTGGTGGTGCTGGTGCGGGTATTCGACGGCTACCTGAACGTCGGCCAGCAGGTCCGCATGATGGAGACCAACGCCGTCTACAAGGTCGACCGGCTGGGGGTCTTCAGGCCGAAACAGACCGAAGTCGACAGCCTCGGCCCCGGCGAGATCGGCTTCCTCACCGCCCAGATCAAGGATGTGGCCGACGCCGCGGTCGGCGCCACCATCACCGATGAGCGCCGGCCCACCGCGACCTCCTTTCCCGGCTTCAAAGCGGTGCAGCCGGTGGTCTTCTGCGGCCTCTTCCCGGTCGATGCGGCGGATTTCGAGGACCTGCGCGCCGCGGTCGGGCGGCTGCGCCTGAACGACGCCTCCTTCACCTATGAGATGGAGACCAGCGCGGCCCTCGGCTTCGGCTTCCGCTGCGGGTTCTTAGGCTTGCTGCATCTGGAGATCGTCCAGGAGCGGCTGACGCGCGAGTTCAACCTCGACCTGATCGCCACGGCGCCCAGCGTCATCTATCGCATCACCCTGACCAACGGCGACCTGGTCGAGCTGCACAATCCGGCCGACATGCCCGATCCGGTGCGCATCGAGTCCATCGCCGAGCCCTGGATCAAGGCCACCATCTTCACCCCCGACGACTATCTCGGCGCGGTGATCAAGCTCTGCCAGGACCGCCGCGGCGAACAGCGCGAGCTGTCCTATGTCGGGACCCGCGCCATGGTGGTCTACGACCTGCCGCTGAACGAGGTGGTGTTCGACTTCTACGACCGGCTGAAATCCATCTCCAAGGGCTATGCCTCGTTCGACTACCAGATCGAGGACTACCGCACCGGCGACCTGGTCAAGATGCAGATCCTGGTCAATTCCGAGCCGGTCGACGCGCTCTCCATGCTGGTCCACCGCAACCGCGCCGAGGCCCGCGGCCGCTCCATGGTCGAGAAGATGAAGGAGCTGATCCCGCCCCACCTCTTCGTCATCCCCATCCAGGCGGCCCTCGGCGGCAAGATCATCGCCCGCGAAACCGTCCGCGCGCTGCGCAAGGACGTCACCGCCAAATGCTACGGCGGCGACGCCACCCGCAAGCGCAAGCTGCTCGACAAGCAGAAGGAGGGGAAGAAGAAGATGCGCCAGTTCGGCAAGGTGGAGATCCCGCAAGAGGCGTTCATCGCGGCGTTAAAGATGGACGAGGATTAGGGAGGTTCAAACTAGCCGGCCCGCACAGCGCGCTAGTCGTTGCGGCAATCATAACTGATTTGCCGGAGACCTAGCAGAAGTTGATCCGCAGGCGCTTAGCGCCTCGGGGGTTGAACCATGCCGCCTTTTATGTAGAACAAAACGAGATCGGCTAAGGTGCGCAATGGCTATCCGTCCTCTCGGAGAACACCGGTTCGGCAGCAAGTCGACTGACCTCAAGCTTTCGATCGTCGAGGGCTATCTGAAGGCGTTCACCACCGCGCTGCGGCGGAAATATCCCGCGCTTTGGTACATCGACGCATTCGCTGGCACCGGCGAGCGCACAGTCAAACATGACGCAAGGCCAGCTGACATGTTCGCCGAAGCCGTCGAAGAGCGCATCGAAGCGAGGCGCGGTTCGGCGCTCATCGCACTCAAACCAATACCGGCCTTTGATCGCCTGATCTTCATGGACATCCGCGCTCGCCATTGCAAAGCGCTGGAGCGCTTGCGGGCAGAATACCCTGACCGCCAGATCGATGTGATCAAGGGAGACGCAAACGACATCATCGAGCAGATCGTACGGGCGCGCAGGTGGTCCGGCACTCGGGCTGTTATTCTACTCGACCCGTACGGAATGCACGTTGATTGGGCGACGCTGGAGGCTATCCGAAAAACGGAGGCTATGGACGTTTGGTATCTTGTCTCGCTCGAAGGTCTCTGGAGGCAGGCATCGATCGACCCCGCTAAGCTCACCGCAAAAAAGCGCGAGGCGATCACCCGAATGGTGGGTACTGACGACTGGCAAACAGCTTGGTATGGACCGAAGTCCGCCCAAGGAACGCTTGACCTAGGCATTGAGGAAACCCGTCGCACCGCGAGTGTTGACGACATCGCGGATTACTTTCTGGGCCGCCTTCGAAGCCTGTTTCCAACCGTGCTCAAGCCGTTGCGATTGAAAAATAAGGGCGGCGCCCCTGCGTTTGCCCTGTTCTTCGCGATGTCGAATCCGGACCCAAAGGCGACCAGAGTCGCGACACGGATCGCTAGTCAGATTCTTAAATCGGGCATGGCATCCCATGTCTGACCACGGAAGCGGCGGCCTGCGGCCTTCTTGTTGCGACCGCCCCACTGTTTGAAGAAGAACGCTGTGCCAGCGTCGTCACACCGCTCATAAATTTCGTCGATCCAATCTTCCCGGATCGGCCGCGCGCGCGGACCAGACTCGCCGCCGACTATGGCCCAATGAATGTCGGTTAGATCAGCATCGGCGACTGAGCCAATGAGCGGTTCAAACGACACGAAGCGAACCACGCTCCTCGTTGCCCGCAGATCATCTAACCGGCCGAGAACATCGGCGTTCTCGACGCTCGTCCCGAGCCATACGTTTTTCAACAACGGAAGTGCGGCCGATAGGGCGGCCATACGCTCCGGTCGTTTCGTGAGAATTTGATAGGTGTGATGCGGGGTGGCCGCCATCGTCGCCCAAACACGGTAGATGAATTCGGCGGGAACGGCCTCTTGGAACAGGTCGGACATGGAGTTGACGAAGATCAACTTCGATTTCCGCCAAGCACGTGGCGCATCGATCGCTGCATCGTCCAACGACACCGCCCCCGTCCAGACATAACGCTCACCGCTCTTGCGCGTCAGACCCTGGTACTTCGGTGTTCCCATCGAAGCCAAGCGCGCAGCCATCCTCATGGCATAGCAGTTGGTGCAGCCTGCGGTGAGCACGGTGCAGCCAGCGACAGGATTCCACGTCGCGTCCGTCCACTCTATCGACGATTCAGCCATGAGAACAAATATAGAACAATTTTGGATTCATTGGCAAATTTTCGCCGGAAAATGTTAAGGCTCTCCTCTTCCGCCAACTGGCACCGGCTAGCCAAATGACGCGCGGTAGGTTTCGGCCTCCAGCCTGACACGGTCCTCAAGTGGCGGTCGCAGCTTGAAAAGCCTGTTTCCTGCCGAAAACTCATAGACGCGAAACAGCCTGAACGCATCTGGCCGCTCGTCAGCAAGAGATCGCTCGTTGCGGGTAAGGAAGAACGGCGTCGTGCGTGGGCCACGGGTGGTTTTGACCTCGATCAGCCGGTCCCGGCCGGACGGATCGAATGAGTGAATGTCGTAGCCGGCGCCGTCGCCATCTTCCTGGGCGACCCAGCGCACTTTGCGGGCCAGGTCCTCACGATCGATCGCCGCGAGCCGGGCGCGTTCGAAGTCGACGACCAGCGCCTCGCCGGCCTTGCCTAGAGCGCGATTGCGAAAGTCGCGTTCCGAGGGGTCGAACTTGCGGACGAGGCGCTCCAGGTCGGGGGGACGGTTCGAATTAGCGAGCCTGAGCTCGGGCGGCGGTTCTTCGAACAGAGCAGCACCGTCCATCACGCCTGGCGCCTCGATGAACTCCGAACGCGCTATCGCCGGATTGGCGCTCAGATAGCGATCGATGGCGTCGAAGATGGCGTTCTGGAAATTGAACTTCGGCTTGTAGCCCCTGATCGTCGGCAGGCCGAGTTCGCTCAGTACCGCCGAAACGTTCATGTGCTTGAATTCGACCGACCGGTGCGTGCGTCCGATCTGCTCCATCAGCGCCGCTGCGCGGTGCGCCTTTACGAAGTTGCGGCCCTCTTGTTCCAACGCAAGCATGGCGAAATAGTCAGCGACGATCGCGTCGAGTTCGTCGGCGCTCCAGTCTTTCCCGATCTTCGCCTGATCAGCCATCGCCGGGTAGGTTACGCCATTTCCGGCTTGGCCACGACCGCTCAAGGAGACCCATGCTCGACCAGATCGGCCTCTAATTGTCGCGACGCCTCGGTCACCCTGCCTTTCTATCGGGCTTAGCGGGTCTGAGCCGCCGCGGCCTGGAACATCCGTCGGCACCTACGGGTTTCCGCAGATAGCGCCTTTCGCAAAGGACCTCAGTCATGGATGTCGGCTTCATCGGCCTGGGCCATATGGGCTCGGGCATGGCGCGCAGCCTGATGCGCGCCGGCCATAGTTTGCGGGTCTGGAACCGCTCGCCTGAGCCCGCGAAACGGCTGGAGGCCGAAGGCGCGCGGCGGGCGGCCGATCCCGCCGAGGTGTTCCAGGCCGAGGCGGTCTTCACCATGCTGGCCGACGACCACGCCGTGCGCGACGCCATCCTGGACTCCGGCGCGCTGGAGCGGGCGCGGCCGGGCGCGATCCACATCATGTCCTCGTCCATCTCGGTGGCGTTCAGCCAGGAGCTGGAGGCGGCGCACGCCAAGGCCGGCGTTGCTTACGTCGCCGCCCCGGTGCTCGGCCGGCCGGACGTGGCGGCCGCGGGCGAGCTCAATGTGCTGGTCGCCGGCGCGCCCGAGCCGGTGGAGCGGGTGCAGCCGCTGCTGGAGGCGATCGGCAAGCAGGTCTGGCCGATCGGGGCGGCGCCGCACCAGGCGCATCTGGCCAAGCTGGCGATCAATTTCAGCCTGGCCGCGGCCATCGAGACCCTGGCCGAGGCCTTCGCCCTGGTCCGCGCCTATGGGCTGGACGCCAAGATCGTCAAGGACGTGATGGTCGGCACCCTGTTCGCCGCGCCGGCCTACCGGACCTATGGCGACCTGATCGTCGGGCAGAACTTCGAGCCGGCCCTGTTCAAGCTGCCGCTGGGCTTTAAGGACGTTCGCCTGGCGCTGGAGGCGGGCGAGGCCGCGCACGCGCCGCTGCCCTTCGCCAGCGTCATGCGCGACAACTTCCTCGACGCCATCGCCCATGGCGACGCCGAGAAGGACTGGTCGGCGGTGTCGATGGTCGCCGCCCGCCGGGCGGGGCTGTAGAGCGGACCCCGATATTGATCCGTCATGGCCCGGCTTGTCCGGGCCACCCATGATCACCGTCTATCCTCAGTGTTCATGGGTCCCCCGCATTCCGCCGCTAAAGCAGCTCCAGCGGGGGATGACGGTTTTGGAGATCGGTGCGATTGGGCCCTATGGGTTGCGTCTGAACTTCCCGCACCGGGCCGCGTTAAGCTTGTCCTCGTCAGAAGCGGCGCCGTGTGCCTATCATCCGGCTCCTGACCGACAAAAGACGGCCATAGCGCCGCTCATAGGGAACAAACATCATGGCTCACGGTCTCATCGCCTGGCTAATCATCGGCGTCGTCGCCGGTTGGCTTGCCGGACTGCTGGTCAAGGGTGGCGGCTTTGGCCTGATCGGCGACATCGTCGTCGGCGTGATCGGCGCCTTCATCGGCGGCTGGCTGGCCGGCGTTCTGCACATCAGCATCGGCAGCGGCCTGATCTCCTCGATCATCACCGCCACCATCGGCGCGGTGCTGCTGATCTTCATCCTGCGCCTCGTCCGACGAGCGTAGCGGGGCGCGACCTTTTTTCTTCGTCATGGCCCGGCTTGTCCGGGCCACCCATGGTCGCCGCGCGATGTAAGTGGTCTCGGGATGCGGTTCATCCGCCCATGATCACTGTCGAACGTGAGCGATGATGGGTCCCCCGCATTCCGCCGCTTCGCGGCTCCAGCGGGGGATGACGCTTTAAGATAGGCGTCGCGTCGCCTTAACGCGCGCCCAGCTCCTTCACCAGCCCGTCGGCCCCGTACACCGTGCGCAGCGCCTCGGTGATGGCGGCGGTGGAGACGGCGACGCTGCGGTTCAGCGCGGGGTCGTAGCCGTAGTCGCCGCCCAGGCTGTGGATGTTGCCATCGAAGGCCGTCCCGATCACCTCGCCCCTGGCGTCGATGACCGGCGAGCCGGAATTGCCGCCGACGATGTCGTTGGTGGTCGAAAAGTCGAAGATCGTATCGGGGTCCAGCCGGTCCTTGGCCGCGACCCAGCGCGGGTCGAGATCGAACGGCTCCTGGCCGGTCGCCCGGGTATAGAGACCCTGGAAGGTCGTGAAGGGCGCTATCGCCTTGCCGCGATAGGTCCAGCCCGCGATGGCGCCATAGGAGAGCCGTAAGGTGAAGGTGGCGTCGGGATAGGTGGTGGCGCCATAGACGGCGAAGCGGGCCTTGGCGATCGCCTCCGCCGCCCGGGTGGCCGGGCCGGTGACCTGCTCCTCGTACTGGGCGCGGATGCGGCGGGCCTCGGGGTCGATGCGCAGCACGTATTGGATCATCGGGTCGTCGGAGGCGGTGACGGCTTTCAGGCCGCCGTCCCACAGCGCCTTGCGAACGGCGGGGTCGCCAAGGTGCGTGCCATTGGCCAGTTTCGCCGCCAGGGTCTCCGGGCTGTCGCGGCCGAGCAGCAGCACCGTCGAGGGATCGTCGGCGGTGAGGTATTCGCGCGCCTTGCTGAGCCAGAATTCCAGCAGGAGCTGCTCCAGCGGCGCCTCGATCGGCTCAGGCGCCAGGGCCTGCTTTTCCCGCTCGGGCAGCTCGCTGTCGGCAAAGCCCGGCAGGCGCTGGGCGGACGGCTTTTGGCGCTCCTCGGCGGCGCGGACCAGGATGCGGGCGTCGTCGAACAGCCGGGAGTCCGAGGGCCCGCGCTCGACCATGAGATACGGCAGGAAGAGCGCCTGGGCGGCCGGCTGGATCCTGGCCATGTCCGCCCAGGGATCGCCGAAGGCCGGGCCCATCTTCGCCGCGGCCCGGCGGCGCAGGTCGGCTTCAGCGGTGCGCTTGGCGGCCATGAAGTCGGGGTCGTCGAGGGCCTGCAGCCGGCCGAAATAGACCTTGTAGTCGTTCTCCAGGCCGAACAGTTCGTCGTCGCCGAGACGTTTGTTGCTGACGCTCTCCTCGGTGAAGCGGATCACCCGGCCGCGCAGCTCGGAAAGCTCGGTCATGGTCAGGGGCACGGCCAGGTCGCGCTGGGTCTCCAGCTGCGCGACCGTCAGCTCGCGATAGGTGTCGCCGGGATTGCCGGGGACAAAGACCGGCTGGCCGGCGGTCGGGGCCGCGGGGTTCCAGCGCAGGTGATCGGGCGTCGCCACCGGCTGGCCGGCCTCGTAGAGGCGCAGGAAGGCGCAGTCCAGGTCGTAGCGGGGGAAGTTGAAATTCTCCGGATCGCCGCCGAAAAAGGCCGCTTGGAAGCCGGGCGAGAAGACCAGCCGCACGTCGCCATATTTGCGGTACCGGTAAAGCTTGAACTGGCCGCCGTGATAGAGGTCGACCGTCTGGCAGCGCAGCTTGGGGTCGTCGCCGCAGACCTCTTTTTCGATGGCGCCGGAGACCGCCGTGCGCGCCTTGACCAGGGCCTCGCCGGCCAGGCCCGCGCCCGCCGCGGCCATGCGCGGGGTGACGTCGGTGACCTGATCCAGGATCTCGGCCTGCAGGCCGGGGCAGGTCTTTTCCTCTGGCGCCGTGGCCGCCAGATAGCCGGTCTTGAAAAAGTCCCCGCCCGGCGGCGACAGGTCGTGGGCGCAGCCGGCGACGCAGTGGTTATTGCTCAGCACCAGCCCGCCCGGGCTGACCACCGAGCCCGAACAGCCGACCGAGAGCCGCACCGAGGCAGCGCGCACATGGTCGAGCCAGGCCGGCGTGATCTCGACCCCATAGGCCGCCTTCACCTTGGCCGCCGGAAAATTGTCGAAGGTCCACAGACCCTCGTCGGCGCTGGCGGCGCTGGCGAAGGCTACGGCCAGCGCCAGGGCGGCGGCGAAGAGGGACGATTTCGGTGGGATCATTGCGCTTCTTAGCCTGAAGGCTAGGCGCCAACCAAAACCGTCATCCCCCGCTGGAGCCGCTTTAGCGGCGGAATGCGGGGGACCCATGAACACTCACGTTTGACGGTGATCATGGGTGGCCCGGATAAACCGGGCCATGACGGGTGAAAAATAGCGACAGGCGACCCCTACAGCATCGCCCGCGCCAGCAGGCCCGCGACCGCGATCGGGGTCAGGTCTTCCAGGAAGGGGCCGATGATCTGGACGCCGACGGGCAGGCCGCTTTTGGTTTTGCCGAGCGGCGCGACGGTGGCGGGCAGGCCGGGATAGGTGGCGACGCCCGGCCAGCCGGTCTGCTGGCCGTAGGGGGTCTCGTGGCCATTGATGGTCAGGCGGCGTTTGGACCAGTCGTCCTGATCTTCGTGCGGGAAGGCGGCGACGCCGAAGGGCGGTGCCAGCACCACGTCGAAGCTTTCGAACAGTTCGGCCCAGCGGCGGCGAAGCGAATGCTGGGCGGCCATCAGGTCCATCCAGGCATGGGCGTCGATCGGATGGGCGCCCGGCCGGCCGCGGCTCATGCTGGTCATCAGCATGGACTGGTAGTTGGCATGGGCGCGGGCGAGGTCTGGCAGCAGGTCGCTGGCATAGTCCACCACAGCCCCGGCCTGGCGCATCTGCTCGGCGGCGGCCTCGACCACCGCCTTGACCTCGTCGTCGGTCTCGCAGAGCGGATGGTCGGTCAGCACCAGCACACGATAGTCGCCCAGCCGCGCGTGGCGGGGCGGGGGCAGCGCCAGCCGATAGGCCTTGGCGTCGTCGCCCGCCGGCCCGGCGATGATGTGCATGGCCAGCTCCAGGTCTTCGGCCGTGCGGGCGAGCGGTCCAACCACCGACAGGTCCTGGGGCGGCCCGGACTCGGTCAGCGGCGGCGGGGCGTGGCCGCCGGCCGGCACGAGCTTTACCGTCGGCTTGTGGCCGAAGACGCCGCAGAAGTGGGCCGGCACGCGGATCGAGCCGCCGATGTCGGAGCCGCATTCCAGCGGAACCATGCCGGCCGCCAGCGCCGCCGCGCCGCCGCCCGAGGAGCCACCGGGGCTGCGCGTCAGGTCGTGCGGGTTGTTGGTGCGGCCATAGATGGGGTTGACCGACTGCCAGTCGCCCAGCCAGGGCGGCACATTGGTCTTGCCCAGGATGACCGCGCCGGCGGCCCTGAACCGGGTCACCGGCGGCCCCTCGAAGCCGGGCATCCAGCCCTTGAACGGCCCGTGGCCCCAGGTGGTCGGCAGGCCGAGGATGTGGTTGCTCTCCTTGACCGTCATCGGCACGCCGAGCAGCGGCCCGGACTCCCCGCGCGCCAGCGCCGCATCAGCCGCCTTGGCCGCGTCGCGGGCGCGGTCAAAGTCGCGCACAACCACCGCGTTGATCGCCGCGTCCTTGGCCTCGATGGTCGCCACCGCCGCGTCGAACAGCTCCAGCGCCGAGACCTGGCGCGCGGCCAGGGCCTTGGCGAGGCCGCCGGCGCTGGCGGTCTGGTAGTCGATGGTGTCGGCCATGGGCTTCCTCTTGTGGGTTCCCGCCACCATGGCCCACCGAGGGCGCACGGCAAAGGGCGCGCGCCTTGAACACCTCTCCCAGAGGGAGAGGGAGGGGCCCAGAGCGAAGCGAATGGGAGGGTGAGGGGTTACGAGGTTTCAGACTAAGCCGCTGATAAATTTCGCCGCTGGCGCTGACTTTGGAGTTCAATCCTGCGACCTCGTAACCCCTCACTCTCCCGCTGCGCTACGCGCGCGGGCCCCTCCCTCTCCCTCTG
>CALAEG010000350.1 GCA_937890965.1 uncultured Caulobacteraceae bacterium
GGGATCGGTCTCGGTGATCGGCGTGGCGCGCAGGATTTCGGTCTCGCGGATGGGCGGCGAGACCTGGGCCGACAGCGGCAGGTCGAGGGTTTCCGGCAGGACGACGAGCGCCCAGGCGCGGTCGTCGAACTCGACCTCTGACCAGCCGGCCAGTTCGCGGCGACCGTCATAGACCTCGCCGTCATAGATCTCGCTCGAGGCGATGGCCGAGGCGGCGGTCCGCCAGGCCTCGTCAGTGGAGACGGTCTCGCGGCCGCCGTCGGCATAGGTCAACTCCAGCTGGGCGCGCAGCCGATTGGGCGGGCCGCCGAAGACGCCGCGCTCGTTCTTCCAGGCGAAGGCGCTGCCGTACCAGCCGTCGCCCAAGAGGGCGGCGATGACGTTCTCGTCCGACCCGATAAGGTCTGTGACGTCGTGGATCTGGTAGAGGCCGCGGCGGCGGAAGTCGGTGGATTCCGGCGCCAGGTGTGCGTCGCCCACCCGGCGCCCGTTCAGGCTGATCTCATAGGCGCCCAAGGCGGTGACATAGAGGCGGGCGGCGATGAGCGGACCGGCGCTGCTGAACCGCCGGCGCAGCAGGGCGGCCGGCAGCGGCGTCTTGCCGTCGTCGCCCTCGAGCGCCGGCGCGGCGATCCAGGCGGCGCTCCAGTCGTCGGCGTCGAGCAGGCCCATCTCGAACCAGGACGCGGCGCTCTGGACCGGTTCGCCATCCGCCATCAGCCAGAGGTTCACACGCCAGACGCAGCGCTGGCGCGAGGCCAGGTCTGGGCCTTCATAGACGACGTCGAGACTGCGCGACGACGCGATCCGGCCGCTGTCCCAAAGCCAGTCGCCATTGGCCAGTGCGGCCTCGTGGGCGGCGACCTGGACCCGGTAGGCGGCTTGGCGCAGATCACGCCCCTCGCCCTCGATCGTCCATGAGAAGCGCGGCCGGCGGTTCTCCAGGCCCAGTGGCCGGTCGATATAGTCGACGCGCAGCTCCGAGACGCGCGCCATCGGCCTAGACGACTTCGAGGTAGTCGCGGTCCGGCAAGGCCGGGAAGGGCGCGGTGGGCAGGGTCTGGTACCAGAATGCCACCGAAGCGATGTCGTCCTGCAGCGGCAGATAGCGACGGTCCTTGTCGGTGCGCCAGCCAAGCGCCTGCATGGTCACCTTAAGGTCCTGCTCGAAGCGGACCGGATCGGGGATGTGCCAGCGGTACATGCCGAAGCGCTGCTGCGACTTGTAGAGCCCGTCCGGCCGGATCACCTGGGGCAGGCCGGCGTAGGGGGTGGTGAACTCGACATAGTTCGGCGTGATGGCGCGGTCGCGGGCGATGGAGCCGACGTCGAAATTATAGGCGCCGCAGAAATAGTCCTCGGTGCCGGTGCCGCAGATGGTCGGGAACGCGCCGTCCCCATCCATAAAGAACTTGATCTCGCCCTCACCCCACCAGCCGGAATTGTTCACCCCCCAGGCCATGTAGGTGCCGACATAGTGGCCTTGGCCCTTCACCCCATCGAGGATCGTATAGACGTCCTTGTAGGGCAGAGGATTCACCCGCCGGAACTGGGCGTGGAAATAGCTGACGTCGTCGGGCACCTCGGTCAGGGCGTAGTTGATCTGGTAGTATACATAGATCGCCTCGTCCGAGAGGTTGGTCATGGTCAGCCGCGCCCGCTTGCGGAACGGCATTTCCCAGTAGCAGTTGAAGGCGCGGCCCGGATTGACGCAGACCGGCAGCGAGGTGACCTGGGCGAAGCTCTCCCAGCCGCAGGCGAAGAAATCCCCCGCCGGGGACTCGATCGACGGCTCAACCTGGTCGTCCCAATAGGCGCGCAGGATGGTGTGGCGCCACTTGCCGAGCGCCAGGGTCATCCAGATCGACTGGATCGCGCCGGCGCCCTCGATATCGGCCAGGGTGAAGGTCTCGCCGGCCGGAATGATCACATAGGGCGAGACCTTCCAGCCCTGCCCCAGCCCGCGCGCGGCATTTGCGGCGGGACCGTCGGTGGACATGCCGCCCCTGCCCTTTTCGCCGGTGAAGTTCTCCGGGCTGATCGAGCGCGACTTGGCGTGGCTCAGGCGCGAAAGGTTGCCCAGGTTCAATCCCAGGCCTGAAAACTCGGTCATTCTCCCCCCTTGGAAATAGCGTTCTTGGCGGTCTTAGACCGGCTTGGCCGGCCGGAGCTTGTCGAAGCCCTGATGCACGGTGAGCTTCCACGGATAGTGGTCGCCCTCGCCGCCGGCGCCAATCGCCTGCATGTGGTTGGTCACCGCCTTGCGCCACCGCGGCTTGTTGTTGGCTGTGGTCATGTGTGGCGTCTTGGAGTGGTGGAAGGTGACGTCGCCGCGCTTGATCGGGCAGACCACCATGTCCTTCACATCGACCTCGCAATGGATCAGGTCGCTCTGCACCCCTTCGACTTGGGTGTGCGGCAGAACGCCCAGCCTGTGGCCGCGGTCGATGAAATGCATGCAGCCGTTCTCGGCATCCACGTCCTGCAGCGGGATCCAGCCGGTAACGCCCTTTTCGTCGAGGTTGCGGCCCCAATAGGCCTCGTCCTGGTGCCAGTCGGTTGGCACGCTCTTGCCGGGCGGCTTGCCGAGGAACTGGTCGTACCAGAAGGCCAGGTCCTTGCCCAAAAGCGCCGAGCCGAAGGCCACCAGCCATTTGCGATAGGGCTGTTCGCGGATGTCCTTCCACACGAACGAAGGCGAGGACTGCACGATGCGGAAAGAGCGGTCGTCGAGGCTCTCCTTGGCGTCCCAGGCCCAGTCCTTGGCCAGCCGCTCCTTCTCCTCGAGAATCCGGTCGCAGAAGCCCTCCAGCATGTCGAGTTCGGCTTTCGGAATGGCCTCCTCGACCACCAGGTAGCCGTGCTCGCGGAAGAAGGCGATCTGTTCGGCGGAGGCGACGGGATAGTTCATCTGACGGGCGCTTTCGCTGCAACGGGCTTATGGGATGGGGGAACGGCGCCTTCACGCCAAGCCTTGGCGTAGGCGGCGAGGTCGAAGGGCGCGGGCTGAATGCGACGGAGAGGCGCGATGCGCCGCAGCGTCGGCCAGACCAGGCGCGCGGCGCCAAGGGCCACGGCATCGCCGCCGCCGGGACAGGCATAGACGGCGGACTTGGGGCGAAGCGCGGCCAGCGCGGCGGCGAAGACCGTATCCTCGGCGAAGCGGCCCTCGATAACGATCGGCCCCTCGGCGCCGACCAGATCGAGTTCGACGTCGGTCATCAGGGCCAGGTGCAGCGAGGCCAGGGCCGCGCGCTGGGCGGGGCTCTCGGGCGATCCGATCACAGCGCCGCTCAGGCCCGGAAACGGACCGCCGCTGGCGAAGGCCGGCCGCGTGCGAACGCCGGCCTCGACCAGGGTCGCGGCGGCGGCCAGCGAGGCGGTGGCGCCGAGGTCTTGCCCCAGGATGGCGGCGTATTCGCGCCCGCCCATGAATCGCGCCGAGGGGGCGGGATGGCCGTCCACATCGACATTGGCCAGGGTGTCGCGGGCGGGATCGAGACGCCTGGGGCCAACGCCGCCGGACTGGAAGGTGACGAACCAGGTGCCGGTCGAGACCAGGGTGAAGGCCCCGCAGGCGACCTCGGCGAACCCGCGCACGGCGTTCAGCGACGCGTTGCTGTCGTGCACGCCGCAAAGGACACGGCAATCGGCTGGCAGGCCAGTGGCCTGGGCCAGGTCGGGCCGCACCGTCCCGAGCACCGCGCGGGCCGGCCGCAGCGGCCCCAGCCGCTGGTCCCAGCCATGGCGCTTGGCCAGGGCGGAATAGTCGACATCGTAGGGTCGCCACAGATCGGTGTGGCAGCCGAGACTGGTGGCCTCCGCCGCGCGTTCGCCGCAGAGCCGCCAGGCCCAGTATTGCGGCCAGAGCAGAGCCCGCGCCTTGGCCGGCCAGAAGGCGGGATAGAGAGCTTCCTGCCAGAAGAGCTGCAGGCCGAGATTGAGCCCCTGCGGCAAGGGCGGCGAGAGGGTCGCCGCGAAGGGATCGCGCTCGGCGGCGTAGGCGGCGGCGAGGACGGGCGGCGGCTCGGCCTCATAGTCGAGGACCGGCGCGACCAACTCGTCGCCATCGATCAAGGCCGCGGCGGCGCCGTGGCCGACGGGCACGATGGCGACCACCGCCGCCAGGCTGGCGAGGTCCCTCAACGCGCCGATCGCCCAGGTCTCGATACCCTCGGTGTCGAGCGCCGGTCGGCCGTCGGCGACAATCGCCGCATTGGCGCGGGTCCGCGCGGCCAGAACCTCGCCGTCTGGCCCGATCAGGCTCAGTTTCGCGTGGGTCTTGCCCACGTCCAGCACGGCGACGGCTTCGTCCAACGCGGTTCCTCATTGACGGTCTTGATCGAACTTAACGCAATTTGATTGTTTCCGACCATCCCCCGCGCTAGCGTTTTTCAGGGCCAGGACGGCGGAGGATCGGCATGGATGAGGCGGTGATATCCCGCGAGCTCATCGAGCGGGAGAATGCCGGCCGGCTCGATGCGCTGAGCGACGACTATGAAAGCCTGGGCCGTTCGCTCGATCGCCGCGGCGTCTCGATCGACAAGGTCAAGGCCGCCCTGAAGGCCTTCGGCGTCGCCATTCCGAGCTGGGGCGTCGGCGTCGGCGGCACGCGTTTCGCCAAGTTCCCTATTGCCGGCGAGCCGACCAACATCTTCGAAAAGCTCGAGGACTGCGCCGTGGTCCAGGCGCTGGGCCGCAACACGCCCACCGTCTCCACCCATTTTCCCTGGGACAAGGTCGACGACGTCAAGGCGCTGAAAGAGAAGGCGGCGGCCGTCGGCCTCGGCTTCGACGCGGTCAATTCCAACACCTTCCAGGACCAGCCTGGCCAGCCGCTCTCCTACAAATACGGCTCCCTGACCCATGCCGACGCGGCCGTGCGCGACCAGGCGGTGCAGCACAATATCGACTGTATCGAGATCGGCGAGGCGCTTGGCGCGGAGGCCATCACCGTCTGGATCGCCGACGGCTCCAACTTCGCCGGCCAGTCGGACCTGACCGGGGCGCTGGATCGCTATCTCGACTCCATGGCGCGTATCTATGCCGCCCTGCCCAGGCACTGGCGCCTCTTCATCGAGCATAAGCTCTATGAGCCGGCCTTCTATTCGACCGTGGTCTCCGACTGGGGCACCAGCCTGCTCTGCGCCCAGACCCTTGGCGACAAGGCGCAATGCCTGGTCGATCTCGGCCACCACGCACCGAACGTGAACATCGAGCAGATCGTCGCGCGGCTGGCGCGGTTTGGAAAGCTCGGCGGCTTCCATTTCAACGACAGCAAATATGGCGACGACGACCTCGACGCCGGTTCGATCAATCCGCACCAGCTTTTCCTGGTGTTCAACGAGCTGGTGGAGGCCGAGCGGCGCGATCCGGAAGGCTTCCGCCCGGCCTATATGCTCGACCAGTCGCACAACGTCACCGACCCGATCGAGAGCCTGCTGAACAGCGCTGGCGCGGTGGCCGCCGCCCATGCCCGGGCCCTGGTGGTCGACCGCGATGCGCTGGCCGAACACCAGAAGGCCAATGATGTGATCATGGGCTTCAATACGCTCAGGCGCGCCTACGACACCGACGTCACCCCGATCCTGGCAATGGTTCGCTACGAGCTGGGCGGCGCCATCGACCCCATCGCCGCCTACCGCGCCAGCGAATGGCGCATGCGCAAGGCCCAGGTGCGCAAACCGATCGCCGTGGGACAGGCGGGGATCGTCTAGCCGCTCAGGCCTGGGTCCAGGCCACGACCATCGCGCGCAGATCATCGACGGAACCAATCACATCGACGCTGCCGGGCTTGAGGCCGAGGATGCGGGCGATGATGGCCTCCTCGGCGCGGACGCGGTTCAGCATCAGGCTGAGGCCCGCCTCCACGTCGGTCTCGGCCAGGGTCAGGCCCTGCATGACGATCGGGCGGCGGCCGTTGCCGAGCCAAAGCAGGGTGTCGGCCGCGGTTCGAGGGTCGCCGACGTCGAACAGACCTTCCGCCGCGCCCTGTTCGATGATGGCGGCCAGGGCGGGGGCCAGGACACCGAAGGCCGCCTCGACGATGCGGTGATAGAGCATCGCGTTCTCGGGCCTGAGCAGGGTGGTGAACATCGCCCTGAGCTCGCGGATGTGCTCCAGCTTCCAGTCGCGGCCGAGCGCCAGCAGCGCATTCAGCCTCTGCAGCGCGTCCAGACTCCAGTCGGCTCGCAGGGCGGTGACGAAGGCGAGGCTCTCGCGGGCGAACCGCTCGGTGATCGCCGCCAGCAGGTCCTCCTTGGATCGGAAATGGTGGTAGAAGGCGCCCTTCGAGAGGCCGGTCGCGGCGATCACCTCGTTGATCGTGGTCTTCTCGTAGCCTTGGGCGAGAAAAAGCCGCTGGGCGCAGTCGATCAGCTCCTCGCGGCGAACGGCCGGGGCCTTGACCACGCGGCGCGGCCTCAGCGCCAGGCTTTCATCATTTCCGACATCCACGCTCATCCGTTCAAGTGATCCCGTTGCAGACCGACCGTCGGTCTGTTATGACTATCTCACGGAACGCGGCCCGAAGAAAGCCGCGAGAACGAGCGGCGTCGAAAGGCTTGGCCCATGACCCTGTCCCCATCGCTCGCGGACGAGCGGACCGCGAAACACCGTCTGGACAGCCCGGTGAAGCTCGACATCCAGGGCGCGGCGTTCAAACGCAATCCGTTCCCGACCTTCGCGGCCATGCGCGCCGCGGGTCCGGTCATTCCACTGAAGCTGCCGCTTCTCGGCCGGGCCTGGGCGACGACGACCCACGAGGCGACCCTGGCCATGGTCAAGGACAACGACCTCTTCGTGCAGGAAGGCCGCCACGCCGGCAAGGCGGGCGCTGTCGGCGGGATGCAGTGGTGGATGCCAAGGTCGCTGCGACCCATGACCAGCAGCATGCTGCTGAAGGACGAGCCGGATCATCGCCGCCTGCGCAAGCTCGTGGACCGCGCCTTCGCCCGACGCGACGTGCTGGCGATGCGCGGACCGATCGAAAAGATCGCCGACCGGCTGCTCGACGGATTGGAGGGCCGCGAGACGGTCGATCTCGCCAGCGACTATGCGCGACGCCTGCCGATGGCGGTGATCTGCGATCTGCTGGGCGTACCGGACGAGGATCGCGACGCCTTCTCGAACTGGACGCGGGCGGCGCTGACCATGAAGAACGCGTTCGGCTTGTTCCGCGCCATGGGCTCGCTCGACAAGATGATCGCGTATGTGCGCGACCTGATCGCGGAGAGCCGGATTTCGCCGCGGCCGGGCCTGATCGGCGAGCTGGTGCGTGACGAGGAGGACGGCGACAAGCTCGACGAGAACGAGCTCTTGTCCATGGTCGCGCTGCTGCTGGTGGCCGGGTTCGAAACCACCACCCACCTGATCGGCGACAGCATCATCGCATTAGAGCAGAATCCGGCGCAGAAGGCCTGGCTGCTGGGCGATCCGTCGAACCGCATGGAGCGGGCGGTCGAAGAGCTGGCGCGCTACACGACACCGGTTCAGAGCACCAAGCCGCGCTACGTGTCACGGGACGCCGATTTTTTCGGCCAGAGCCTGCATCGTGGCGACCTGATCATCGCCTACCTCGCCTCGGCAAATGCCGACCCAGCCCAGTTCGAGCGGCCCGAGGTGTTGGCGCTCGACCGGTTCCCCAATCCGCACCTGGTGTTCAGTTCGGGCATCCACTTCTGCCTGGGCATGCAGCTGGCGCGCGTCGAGGCGCAGAGCGCGCTGGCGCGGCTCTATGCGCGGTTTCCGCATCTGCGCATCCCACCGCCGGACCAGGTGGCGTGGATCGAGCAGTTCGGTCTGCGCGGCGTGCGGTCGCTGCCGACGCGGCTTGATCCCCTGCTCACGCGACTGGCGGCTTAGGCGACTCGGCGCTTAACAAAGCTATGCCGCCCGCCGCCGTCCTGTTCGACCTCGACGACACCCTGGCCGATCGGGCCGCCGCGCTGCGGCGCTATGCGCGGTTCTTCGCCGAGGACTTCGGCGCCCAGCTTCTGCCCAGCCTGACCGAGACCCTGCATTCGACCCTGATCCGCGTCGATGACTTCGGCTCGTTGGCCCAGGCCGAGGCTCTTTGCGCCGCCCTGCCCTGGCGCGCGCCGGTCGAGCCTCAGGTGCTGTTCGATCACTGGGCCGGACGGTTCGGCGAAGCGGCGGTGGCGTTCGAGGATGTGGAGCCCGTCCTGCGCGAGCTACAGCGGCGTCACATCCGGATGGGACTGGTGACCAATGGCGGCGCGGCCATGCAGCGCGCCAAGATCGCCGCGCTTGGCCTCGAGCGTTACATGTCGACGATCGTCATCTCGGCCGAGGTGGATTGGCGCAAGCCGGACACGGCGATCTTCCGGCGCGCGCTGGCGGATCTCGGCTGCGTCGCTTCTGAGAGCTGGTTCGTTGGCGACCATCCCGATTTGGACGTGCGAGGTGCGCACGCGGCCGGCCTTGTGGCCTTCTGGGTGCGCACCGGCGTCTTCGAGGCGCCTGACGACCTACCGGGCCGAAGGCTGGACCGGCTGAGCGATCTGCTTAGGCATCTGGACGGCTAGATCGGCAGCAACAGCCCGATGACCGCCGAGGCCCCGTTGGCGGCGAGGCTCAATCCAAACGCCTTGGCCAGTGCGTGGCGGGAGCGCCGCAAATCATCCAGGCAGGCGAGATAGAGCAGCGCCTCCGCGATCCACACCGCCAGCTCGCAGGCCGCGAAGGCCGCCCGCCATTGCAGGACGCCCACGATCGGCGCGCGCGTCAGGATCAGATAGAGCAGCGGCTGGGTGATGAGGTTGACCAGGCCGCAGACCAGCGCGGCACGGCTGCGGTCAACGGCCAGTGGGCCGCAGAGCGCCACGACGATCGGCGCCTCGACCACGATGGTCAGGCCAAGCTCGAGCCGCGAAGCCGAGGCCAGCACCAGGAAGGGCAGAAGCCCGATCGCCGCCCAGATCGCGCCGCGCGCGAACCGCGTCCGCACCAGCCAGAAAAGCAGCAGCGCGCCGGCGAGCGACGCTGCGGCCGTCATCACCAGGTTGGTTGGACGTTGAGGCTGCCGGCGCCGACGGAGACCTTGAACTTGCCGAGCAGGGTGCGGGTGGTGAACACGTTGCTCTTCAAGGTGCGCCCGTCCGACATCGTCAAAGCGAGCATGGCGAAGGGTTGGAACCCGTAGGCGCGGGCGAAACAGCTCTGCGGATTGCAGTCGAACCCTTGCGGTCCCAGACGCGGCAGCGGCTCGGGCTTTGAGCAGCCGGCGTCTTCACAGGTCAGCAGAACGCCGCTCCGGATGCTCTGGCCGGCCTTGGCGAAGGTGAAGGCGAAGGTCATGGAGGGTTTCGGCCCCATGTCGGCGCGCGCGGCGCCGGCCAAGCCAGCGGCCATCGCCAGCGCACCGGCCGCCAGCAGACTCCCGACGAGCCGCCGGCGGATTGGCGCGCTCATACCAGGCCGAGCGCCCGTTTCATCGCCTTCAGGTTTCCGCCGCAGAAGCGGCCCATCTGGTCGCGGGTCTCTTCGAGCTTCGAAACGTCCTTCGGCTCGAACTTGACGATCAGTTCGATCCGTGAGGCGTCTGCGCCGGCAGGTTTGACGGAAACCGTTGAAAAGTAAGACTTCATGTCCGGCCGATCGAGCGTGTAGGTGTAGAAGTGCTCGCCTTCGTCGGCCAGCAACTCCCGCACCGTCCGGCCGCCCGGCATGCTCAGCGTGCGCACCTTGCCGTCCGCCGTCTGCTCGGTGGATTCCGCCTCGACCGCCGTGGCCCATTTGCGGATGCCGGAGAAATCCCCGATCACCTTCCAGACCTCGTCGGCGCTCAGCGGCACGTCTCCGCCCACGGTCACTTCATGCATGGCGATATCCTCCCTGGCCCATAGATCAGCACATCGCCGATCTTCGCGGAAGTCGGCTTTGCGCCGGGCGCGCGTGAGTCCTAGTCTTGAGGCCGGCTATTGGTCGCGGCCCGAGCCTCTAGGCCCGGCCGCCAAATCGAATTGGGAGAGAACCATGATCGACGTCTATTTCTGGCCGACCGGGAATGGCAAGAAGGTCATTATCCTGCTCGAGGAATGCGGCCTGCCCTATCGGATCGTGCCGGTGAACATCGGCAAGGGCGACCAGTTCACCGCCGACTTCCTGAAGATCGCGCCGAACAACCGCATGCCGGCCATCATCGACAATGAGCCCATGGGGGGCGGCGCGCCGCTCTCCATCTTCGAGTCCGGGGCGATCATGATGTATCTCGCGGAAAAGGCCGGGAAATTCTGGCCGCAAGCGCCGCACAAGAAGTACGACGTCGCCCAATGGGTGCTGTGGCAGACCGGCAATCAGGGCGCCAAGCTGGGCGAGCAGGGGCACTTCCGCCGCGCGGCGCAAAACCCCGACAATGGCGATCTCAGCTATGCCGTCAAACGCTTCGACAATGAGGCCCATCGCCTGTTCGGCGTGCTGAATCTGGGCCTGTTCAACAAGGAATGGCTGGCCGCCGGCGAGTACACCATCGCCGACATGATCTGCTATCCGTGGAGTGTCGGCTGGCAGATGCGCGGCCTCGACATTGAGGACTTCCCCAATGTGAAGCGCTGGCTGGCCGCCCTGGAAGAACGGCCCGCCGTGCAGAAGGCCATGGCCCTGGGCCCGGAATTCCGCGAGGATCCGGCGACCATCACCCCGGAAGAACAGGCCCGCCGCGCCGGCATCATGGCCAACCAGCGGGCGCAGCCGATCCCGGCGGAGTGGCGGACGGCGGCGGAGTAGTCCTCATTTTATCCGTCATGGCCCGGCTTGTCCGGGCCA
>CALAEG010000351.1 GCA_937890965.1 uncultured Caulobacteraceae bacterium
ATCACCAGGTCGGTGAAGCCGCGCCGCCGAGCCGGGATCAGCTCCTGGATGGCCGAATTGATCGCGGAATATTCGCCGCCGATCCCGGCGCCGGTGAGGAAGCGGAAGACCAGGAAGGAGGTGAAGTTCCAGCTCAGCCCGCTGGCCACCGTCGCCGCCAGATAGAGGCCGACCGTGACCAGGAAGAGCCGCTTGCGCCCAAAGGCGTCGGCCAGCCGCCCGAACCCGACGGAGCCCAGTATGGCGCCGACCAGATAGACGCTGGCGGTCAGGCCGATCTGCGCCTCGCCCAGGCCGAGCGCCCGGTGATCCTTCAGCACCGCCGACAGCGCCCCGACCAGGGTCACCTCCAGCCCGTCCAGGATCCAGGCGGTGCCAAGGGCTCCGACCACCAGCCAGTGAAACCGGCTCCAGGGCAGCCGATCCAGCCTCGCCGGGGCATTGGTCTGGATGATTTCACCCGCCGTCATTTTTCAGGAACCGCGCCGATCTCAAGGGGATTAGACTTCTTGTCGAGGAAGAGGCCCGTGGCAAACCGCAAACTCTCAACCTATCGGGCCAAGCGCGACTTCGGGCAGACGCAGGAGCCGAGCGGCGAGGCGCCGGTCGCGGCGGCGGATCGCCTGCGCTACGTGATCCAGAAACACGCCGCCACCCGGCTGCACTACGACCTGCGCCTGGAGCTGGACGGGGTCTTCAAGTCCTGGGCGGTGACGCGCGGGCCATCGCTTGATCCGCACGACAAGCGGCTGGCGGTGGAGGTCGAGGACCATCCGCTCGACTATGGCGACTTCGAAGGGACCATCCCGAAAGGCCAGTACGGCGGGGGTGTGGTACAGCTTTGGGATCGCGGCTATTGGGCGCCGGAGGGGAAAAAGTCCGCTCAGACCCAGCTCAAGGCCGGTGAGCTCAAGTTCGTGGTCGAGGGCGAGCGGCTGCACGGCGGCTATGTGCTGGTGCGCATGAGCAAGGATCACTTCGGCGGCAAGCGCACCAACTGGCTCTTGATCAAGCATCACGATCCGGGCGCCCACGAGGGCGACAAGGACGCCTTGCTGGCCGAGGACCGCTCGGTCGCGTCCGGCCGCCCGATGGCCGCGATCGCCAAAGGACGCGGGCCGGGCCCCAAGCCCTTCATGCTGGCGACGAAAGAGACGGCCAAGGCCGACGCCGTCTGGAACAGCAATGCGGGCGACGCCGCCGAAGCCCGCGCCGGGAAGGCGAAGCCGGCGCCGAAACCGAAAAAGGCCGCGGCCATGCCCGACTTCATCGCGCCGCAGCTCGCCAGGTCGCTCGATCGGCCGCCGAACGGCGCCGGCTGGACCCACGAGATCAAGTTCGACGGCTATCGCGTGCAGATGCGCGTCGAAGGCGGCAAGGCGCGCTTACGCACCCGCAAGGGGCTCGACTGGACCGGCCGGCTCCCCGAGATCGCCGCAGATGGCGCCGCCCTGCCCGACTGCATCGTCGACGGCGAGATCGTGGCGCTCGACCACAATGGCGCCCCCGACTTCGCCGGCCTGCAGGCGGCGCTGTCGGACGAGCAGACCGGCGACCTGATCTTCTTCGTCTTCGACCTGCTCTTTCTGGGCGCCGAAGACCTGCGTGATCTGCCGCTGGAAGACCGCAAGGCGCGGTTGAAAGTCATGCTGGCCAAGGCCGCGCCCGACAACGCTCGCCTGCGCTTCGTCGACCATTTCACCTCTGCGGGCGATGCTGTGCTCAGCTCCGCCTGCCGCATGTCGCTGGAGGGCATCGTCTCCAAGCGGCTGGACGCGCCCTATCGCTCCGGCCGCTCCGACAGCTGGACCAAGTCCAAGTGCCGCGCCGGCCATGAGGTGGTCATCGGCGGCTGGTCCGGCGAGGCCGGCCAGCTGCGCTCGCTGCTGGTGGGCGTGCATCGCGACGACAAGCTGGTTTACCTGGGCAAGGTCGGCACGGGTTTTGGCCACGAGACGGTGTCGCGCATCCTGCCGAAGCTGAAGGCCGTGGAAGCCAAGGCCTCGCCCTTCAGCGGCCCGGAGGCGCCCAAGCGCGGCGAGAACCTGCATTGGGCCAAACCCGAACTGGTCGCCGAGATCGAATTCGCTGGCTGGACCGGCTCCGGCATGGTGCGCCAGGCGGCCTTCAAGGGTCTGCGCGAGGACAAGCCCGCCGACGAGGTCGAGGCGGAAAAGCCCGCGCCGGCGGAGAGCGTCGAGGCGGCGGCGCCGAAGCCGCGCGCCAACGGCTCGGCCGTGGTCATGGGCGTCACCCTCTCCCACCCCGACAAGCCGCTATGGCCGAATGCGGCCGGCGGTAGCGCGCCGGTGAGCAAGCTCGACCTGGCCCAATACTATGAGGCGGTGAGCGGCTGGATGATGCCGCATATCAAGGGGCGGCCCTGCTCCGTCATCCGGGTCCCCAATGGCATCGATGGCGAGCACTTCTTCCAGCGCCACGCCATGAAGGGCGCATCCAGCCTGTTCGACTATGTGACCGTGTCCGGCGACCACGCCCCCTATCTGCAGATCGACCGGCCCGAGGCCCTGGCGGCGGCCGCCCAGATCGCCGCGGCGGAGCTGCACCCGTGGAACTGTCGCCCGCGCCAGCCCGAAACCCCCGGCCGGCTGGTCTTCGACCTCGATCCGGCGCCGGACGTCGGCTTCGAGGCGGTGATCGATGGCGCCCGCGAAATCCGCGACCGGCTGGACGACCTCGGCCTGGTCAGCTTCTGCAAGACCACCGGCGGCAAGGGCCTGCACGTGGTGACGCCACTGGCGGCGGCCAGGCTCGACTGGGCGACGGCCAAGGGCTTCGCGCAAGGTGTCTGCCGCCAGATGGCCGCCGACAGCCCCGACCGCTATGTGCTCAACATGGCGAAGAAGCTGCGTACGGGCCGGATATTCCTCGACTATCTGCGCAACGACCGCATGGCCACGGCGGTGGCTCCGCTGTCGCCCCGGGCGCGTTCCGGCGCCACCGTCTCCATGCCGCTCACCTGGACCCAGGTCCGCGCCGGCCTCGACCCGACCCGCTTCACCGTCCGCACCGCGCCTGCCCTGATCGCCAAGAGCCCGGCCTGGGAGGATTACGGTGAGGGCGAACGACCGCTGGCTCCAGCCATCAAGCGGCTGGGGCGCGCCAAGGCGGCTTAACCCCCCACCGCTCATCCCCGCGAAGGCTCTTGCGAGCTGCTAGGCTCTTTTGGCCTTCGCATGCGGACGCGCGGCCTTTTTCGGCGCCGCCCTGCCCTTCGCGCCCAGGCTCTTGCGCAGGGCTTCCATCAGGTCGATCACCTCGCCGCCTTGGGGTTCCTCGGCGGTGACCTTGCGGCCGGCGCCCTTTTCCTTCTGCTTGATCAAGGCGCGCAGCGCGTCCTCGTAGCGGTCGTTGAAGTTCTCGGGTTCGAAGGCGCCTTCCTGCTGTTCGATGATCTTGGCGGCGATCTCGACCATCTTCGGGTCGGCCTTGGCGGCGGGGATGTCCTCGAAGGCTTCCTTGGGGTCGCGCACCTCGTCATGGGTGCGCAGGGTATAGGCGATCAGGCCCTTGTCGCGGGGCTCGATGGCCAGCAGCCGCTCGCGCGTGTGCATCACCACCCGGCCCAGCGCGATGCGGCCCGACTTGCGCATGGCCTCGCGGATGACCGTATAGGCCTCGACCGCCATCTTGCCGTCGGGCAGCAGGAAATACGGGTCGTTCCAGTACAGCCGGTCGATGTCCTTTTCATCGACGAAGCGGTCGATATCGATGGTGCGGGTGCTTTCCAGCCGCACGTCTTCGATCTCTTCGTCGGTGACCACGACATAGCGGTCCTTCTCGATCTCATAGCCCTTGACGATGTCGTCACGGTCGACCGGGCCGGTCTCCGGATCGGTGGGGATCATGCGGATGCGGTTGTGGGTGGTTTTGTGCAGCATGTTGAAATGCACCTCGCCGCCACTGGCAGTGGCGGTGTAGAGGGCGACGGGACAGGTCACCAGCGACAGACGTAGGTGGCCCTGCCAGGTGGGACGCGAAGCCATGGGCGCTGGCCCTCCAAGTGTTGGTGACCGGAACGCGCGGATGCGGCCGATCGTTCAGCGGAGCCGGTCTTGAGCCAGCCTATCACGGTCGATGCGCGCGGCCATCGCTGCCCGACGCCGACCTTGCGCCTGCGCCGCGCCCTGGAGACGGCCGAGATCGGGGCCTGCGTCCGGCTTTTGGCCGACGACCCCATGGCCCGGATCGATGTGCCGCTGTTCGTGCGCGAGGCCGGCCACAAGCTGATCGAAGCCGGTGAAACCGACGCCGGGCTCAGTTTTTTGGTGCGGAAGCTTTCTTCGCCCTTGCCGGACGACGCGCCGGCGCCGGCTTGATCGCCAGCTCGAGCTCGGTGGCCAGGGCGCCGCCGAAAAAGACCGCGTTCACGTTCCAGGACAGCCAGACCAGCATGACCACGACCGCGGCCACCGAGCCGTACATGGCCGCGATATGGGCGAACTGCCGGACATAGACCGCGCTGGCCCAGGATGCCGCCAGCGACAGAGCCGCCGCGGCTACGCCGCCGAATAACGACGGCCGCCAGGGGGTCGGCTCGCTGGACATGGCGAAGCGGTAAATCAGGGTCAGGCCGACAGTCAGGCCGAGCGAGGCCCAGGTCCATTCGCTGTAGAATATGCCCAGGTGCAGCGGCACGTGCAGGTCGGCGCGCACCACCCGGATGGCCAGGAACAGGCCCGAGGTGACGGTGAGCAGGGCGAAGGCGGCGATCAGGGCGAACAGGGCCAGCAGGTTGAAGCTGACAAATCCCCTTGGCGTCTCCTCGTCATGGATAAAGGTGAGCCCGGCGATCAGGGCCTTGAAGCCGCGATGCGCCGCATAGAGACCGATGACCAGGGCGATGCCGCTCTGGATCGAGACCAGGCGGATCGGGGCCTGGGCCAGACGCATGAGTTCGTTCTGGAACAGGGCGAAGGCGCCGGGCGGCATCAGCTGGGCGAAGGCGTCGGCCTGGCTCAGCGCCTGCTCAGGGGTAAGCAGCACGCTGTAGATGCCGATCAGGATGGCCAGGGCCGGAAAGACCGCCAGCAGGGCGAAGAAGGAGACCCCGCCGGTATAGAGCATGACGTCGCGGCCCCAGAGCCGCTTCAGCGCCCGCCACAGCAGTTGCGCCAAGCGCAGGGCCCAATGGATCGGGTTGTCGTCGAGCGCCTGGATGGAGGGCTGGTCCATGGCCTGCACATAGCCGGCGTCGCGGCTTTGTCGACGCTCAAAATGCAGAACGGCGCGTCGCCGATCTCGGGCGACGCGCCGCACTTAGGGACAGCTGCGGTCCCCAAACCAATCGCCGCCTGGAGGGACGGGGAGAAGGCGACGACCGGTCAGCGCGGGATAATGGCCGAAAATGCTGAACCGAGCCTGAACGGTTGCGAAGATTCGGTTCAGAGCGCGCCGGCGGCCCGCAGGGCCTCGATGGCCGACGGCGCGAAGCCCCAGTCGGACAGGGCCGCTTCGTTGTCCGCGCCGATGGCCGGCGGCGGCGCCTGGATCGCGCCACGAGTCGCTGAAAAACGCGGCGCCGGGGCCGGCTGGACGACGCCGTCGATGGTGACGAAGGTTTCGCGCGCGGCGTTGTGCGGATGGGTCGCGGCCTCCTTCAGCCCCATGACCGGGCCGAAACAGACGTCGGTGCCCTCCATCAGCGCGGTCCATTGGTCGCGGGTCTTGGTCTTGATGACGGCGGCGAGCTTGGACTTCAGTTCCGGCCAGTCGTCGCGGCTCATCTGCAGCTTGAACTGGGGATCATCCAGCCCAGCCTTTTCAAGCAGCAGCGCGTAGAATTGCGGCTCGATCGAGCCCAGCGACACCCACCGGTCGTCCTTGCACTGATAGGTCCCGTAGAAGTGCGCGCCGCCGTCGAGCAGGTTGGCTTCGCGCCCCTCGCGCCAGGCGCCCGAGGCCAGCATGCCGTAGAACATCGACATCAGCGACGCCGAGCCGTCGGTCATGGCGCAGTCGACCACCTGGCCCTGGCCAGTGGCGCGGGCGCTGATGATTCCGGCCAGCAACCCGAACGCCAGATAGAGCGCGCCGCCGCCGAAATCGCCGACCAGGTTCAGCGGCGGGATCGGCTTGTCGTCCAACCCGATCGCCGCCAAGGCGCCGGTGGCGATATAGTTGATGTCGTGACCGGCGGCCTGGGCCAGCGGCCCGAACTGGCCCCAGCCGGTCATGCGGCCGAAGACCAGCTTCGGATTGCGCTTCAGGGCGACCTCGGGACCGAGGCCCAGCCGCTCCATGACGCCCGGCCGGAAGCCCTCGAAGGCCGCGTCGGCGCCCTCCATCAGGGTCAGGCAGGCCTCGACCGCCTCGGGCGTCTTCAGATCGAGCGCGACAGAACGCCGCCCCCGCGCGGTGACGTCGAACTTCGAACCGCGCCCGCCGCCCTTGCGATCGATGCGCACCACGTCGGCGCCCAGGTCGGAAAGCAGCATGCCGCAGAACGGTCCGGGCCCGATGCCGGCGAACTCGACGATCTTCACGCCTGAGAGGGGACCCTTGCCCATGTCATCTTATCCAAGGTTTGCGCGGGCTTTTGAACCGCTACCGCGACCCAGCGCCTCTGCTATGGTTGCCGAGGGCCGAGTCTTGCGAGCAAGCTAGTCCAGTTGCCGCGCGCCGGAAACGGCGCCGCAGCGTCAAGTCGAGAGGGGAGATTTTTGTCGGTCCACGCGCGCGTTCTGATTGTCGCCCGAGACGATGCCCTGGCCGGCCCCCTCGCCGAGGGGCTGGATCGGCTTGGCTGGCGCACCGTCACCGCGCGCGGCCCCTATGCGGCCCTGGCCGCCCTGGCCGACATGGAGATCGAGGCGGCCATTGTCGACGCCACCGCCGGTCCGCAGGACGCCCCCACCCTCGCGCGGCGGTTGAAGGCCGCCTACGCCCCGCGCCGCCTGCCGGTGATCGCCATCGGCGAGCCGGAGCCGGGCATGCCGGCCGACAATGTCGACCTGACGCTGGCCCCGCCGCTGCATCCGGCGCAAGCCGCGCTCAGACTGGAATCGCTGGTGCGCATGGCCATCGCCGAGGAGGAGTTCGAGCTCAGGCTGGAAACCTTCGCCGAGCGCGGCCGCCGGCTCGACCTGCCGGTCGAGGCCGCCAGCCCGCTGAAGATCCTGGCGGTCGGCGAGCCCGCGCCGGAATTCCTCGCGCTCTCCAACGCCTTGGCCCGCGTCGGCGCCGAGGTGGTGGGCGCCTTCACCGCCTATACGGCCTTCGACTATCTGCATGAGCGCAACTTCGACGCCGTCGCCCTCTGGGCCGGCGACAACCAGGCCGAGGCGTTGTCCATCGCCACCGGCATGCGGCGCAATACCCGGCTCTATCACGTGCCCGCCCTGCTCTATCTGCAGAGCCCGGCGCAGATCGGCATCGCCGAGGCCTATCACCGCGGCATTTCCGACTTGGCCACGCCGGAGACCCCGCCGATCGAGACCGCCAAACGGGTCATCGAACTGGCCGCCGCCTATCGCCGCCAGAACGCCATCCGCCATGCGCTGGAAAAGGCGCGCAGCTCCGGCCTGATGGACGCGCCGACGGGGCTCTTCACCCGCGACCTGTTCGCCGCCCACCTGGCGCGCCTGGTCAATGCCAGCCGGCTGCGGCACCGGCCGCTGTCGCTCTGCGTGCTGCGCGTCGCCGACCGGCCGGAACTGGCCATCGCGCGCAAGGGCGGCTGGCTCGACCGCGCCGTGCCGCAGATCGGCTCGATGATCGGCCGGCTGATCCGCGTCGAGGACACCGCCGCCCGTCTCGGTCCCGAGGTCTTCGCGCTGGCCCTGCCCGCCACCAATGAGGCGGCGGCCCGCGCGGCCGGCGAGCGCATCTGCGCCGTCATCGCCTGCACCGCCTTCGACGCCGGCGAGAACCGCCCGCCCTTCGTGGTCGAGTTTGACATCGGCGTCGCCGAGGTTGAGGCCGGCGAAAACGCCGCCCACGCACTCGAACGCGCCGCGGCCACCGCCCTGCAGCTCAAGGCGGGCTAAACCGGAGTTCCGCGTGCCCAGCCAGTACGGACCGCTTCTTCCCTATCTCATCCCCGTCCTGATCCTGCTCTTGATCCTCCGCCGCGGCATGACGGCGCGGAAGATCAAGATCGAGCGCATGTGGGTCATGCCGGCCCTGCTGGTCTTCGCCGGCGCCTCGATGTTCGCTTCAGCCCACATTCCAGGGGTTATGATCATCGGCGAACTCGCCGCGGCCCTGGTCGCCGGCGCGGTAGTCGGCTGGTATCGCGGCCGGCTCACCCACATCACTATCGACCCGGCCACCCACGACCTGACCAGCAAGACCTCGCCGGTGGGCGTCGTGCTGATCGCGGTGCTGTTCGCCGCCCGCTACGGCATCCGGCTGGCCTTTCCCGATGCCGGCTACGGCCACGGATCCCTGGCCAGCCAGGCCGGCGCCATCGCCGACGCGCTCACCCTGTTCGGCATCGGCGCCATGGTGGTCCAGCGTCTGGAGATGTGGCTGCGCTGCCGTCGCCTGCTGGCCGAGGCGCAGATCAACACCCCCAAAAGAGGGTAAGTCCGCCGGCCGCGATGTGGTTCAGTCGCGGCCATGTCCAAGTCAAACCCTCTGCGCCTCGCCACAGCCCTCATCGCCGGATCGATCCTGGCCGGCTGCCACGCCCATGGCGATACGGCCGTCTCGACGGTGGATCACGGCGTCACAATCGCCTTCACCCGACACATGACCGCGATGTCGACGGTGCAGCTGAGCTTCAAGAACGGCTCGCCCGACCCGGTCTGCCTCAGCCCCTCATCCTTCGATCCCGCGACGTTCACGGTGAAGACCGACAAGGGCGTGGTGAAAAGCGTCACGCCTGTCAGCCCCACCACCGACGCCTGCACGGTGCTGGCCCCCGGCGCCGAGCAGTCCCGCTCTGTCGAGGCGGGCCAAGGCTTCTCGCGCCTGGAGCTGCAGACCGGCGCAGTCTGCTACAACTACGCCTTCAGCCAGTCCCCGGCCGGACCAGCCGCCTGGCAGGCCTCCGGGACCATCTGCGAATAGGCGCGCGCCGGCCCGCCACGGCGAGAGTTCTGAGCAGTCCGCCTCTGGCTTTCGGCTAACCCCGTGCCGATATAGGCTCAGCCGGAACCCAACTCAGAGAGATCCCCATGACGCTGGCGATTGGCGACACCGCCCCAGATTTCGAGGCCGAGACCACGGCTGGTCCCATCCATTTCCACGACTGGCTGGGTGATAGCTGGGGCCTGTTCTTTTCCCATCCCAAGGACTTCACCCCGGTCTGCACGACCGAGCTGGGCGCGGTGGCGCGGCTGAAGCCCGAATGGGACAAGCGCAACGTGAAGCCGATCGGCATCAGCGTCGATCCGGTCGACGCCCACGGCAAGTGGGCCGCCGATATCGCCGAGACGCAAGGAACCGCGCCCAACTTCCCGATGATCGGCGATCCGGAGCTGAAGGTGGCCAAACTCTACGGGATGCTGCCCGCCGCCGCCGGCTCCAGCTCGGAAGGCCGCACCGCCGCCGACAACCAGACGGTCCGCAACGTCTTCATCATCGGCCCGGACAAGAAGATCAAAACCATCCTGGTCTATCCCATGACCGTGGGCCGAAATTTCCAGGAAATCCTACGGATCATCGACAGCCTGCAACTGGGCGCCAAGCACCGCGTCGCCACGCCCGCCGACTGGAAACAGGGCGACGACGTGATCATCGCCGGTTCGGTCAGCAACGACGAGGCGAAGACCCTCTATCCCGGCGGCTGGAAATCACCCAAGCCCTACCTGCGCATCGTCCCGCAGCCGAAATAGAGGCCGTTCAGACCGTCTGGGGGACGGCGGCTTCGAGGCGCGCGCTTTCGGCCCAAAGTCTCGCCGCCGCGTCGTCATCCCGCGCCTCCGGGCTCGGTGTCTCCGGCCTGTCCCGATAGAAATAGAGGCCGCTCATCGAGGCAACCTCGGGCGAAGACGCCAGGTAGACGATGGTCCCGGCGCCCTTGGCTGGACTGATCGCACCCAGCTTGGCGATCGGCATGACCGCCTGCAGCAGGCCGCCGGACCCGTCCCCGAAACGGGTGGCCACGAAGCCTGGATGCAGGCAGTTGGCGGTGACGCCGCTGCCCTGCAGGTGGCGGGCGAGTTCGCGGGTGAACAGGATGTTGCAAAGCTTCGAGCGCCCATAGACCTGGAAACCGGAATAGGCGCGCTCGGACTGCAGATCGTCGAAATCAAGTTTCGCGCCCTGGTGCGCCCCGGACGCCGTATTGACGATCCGCGCCGGCGTCGACCCCGCCAGCGTCGGCATCAAGGCTTCGGTCAGAACGAAATAGGCCATGTGATTGACGGCGAAGGTCATCTCCAGGCCGTCCGGCGAAAGCCGCCGCCGGTTGAACAGCGCGCCGGCGTTGTTGATCAGGACATCGACGCGCGGCTCGGCCGCCGCGATCTCCCGCCCGACCCGCCGGGTCTGCCCAATGCTGGCGAGGTCGGCATAGACCGCACGGTGGGCGACGCCCGGCCCGGCCCGGCAGATGTCCGCCAGGGCCTGGGCGACTCGAGCCCGGTCGCGGGCGATCAGGACAATCCGCGCGCCTTGCCGGGCCAATTCCGTCGCCGCGACCTGGCCGATGCCGGACGTGCCGCCGGTGATCACAACCACCTTGCCGTCCATCATGCGTCTCCCGTCTCGCCGCCGCCCGCGCCGGTTCGATCCCTGCCTAGGCCGCCCCCGCCATGCGCGCCAGTTCGGCGAGGATGCGTTCGGCGGCGTTCAGCCGGGCGTCGGGGGTTTCCCATTCGCCCTTGATCAGCACGGTCTGGTCGGGGCGGAAACGCCACAGCACCGCGTTCTTCTGGATATAGGCGACCAGGGCCGTCGGGTGGGCGAAATTGTTGTCGCGGAAGCTGACCACCGCGCCCTTCGGGCCGACGTCGATCTTGGCCACATTGGCCTGGCGGCAGAGGCCCTTGATGGCGACGATCTTGAGCAGCTGGCCGGTTTCCTCCGGCAGCGGCCCGAAGCGGTCGATCATCTCGGCGGCCAGGGCCTCGCGGTCCTCCGGCCGTTCGGCGTCGGACAGGCGGCGATAGAGGGCCAGCCGCACGTTCAGGTCGGGCACATAGTGTTCGGGGATCAGCACCGCCGCGCCGGTATTGATCTGCGGCGACCAGCCCCGGTCGATACTGATCTCCTCACCGCCGGACTTGGTGCGGATCTCGGCGACCGCGTCCTCCAGCATCTGCTGGTAGAGCTCGACGCCGATCTCACGGATATGGCCGGACTGTTCCTCGCCGAGCAGATTGCCGCCGCCGCGAATGTCCAGGTCGTGGCTGGCCAGCTGGAAGCCGGCGCCCAGGCTGTCGAGCGACTGCATGACCCTGAGACGCTTCTCCGCCGAGATGGTCAGCTGCTTTTCCGGCGCCGTGGTCAGATAGGCATAGGCGCGGGTCTTGGCCCGCCCGACCCGGCCGCGCAGCTGGTAGAGCTGGGCCAGGCCGAACATGTCGGCGCGGTGGATGACCAGCGTGTTGGCGGTCGGGATGTCCAGGCCGGACTCGACGATGGAGGTTGAGAGCAGCACGTCGTAGCGACCGTCATAGAAGGCGCTCATCACGTCTTCCAGCTGGGTGGGCGGCATCTGCCCGTGGCCGGTGACGAACTTCACCTCCGGCACATGATCGCGCAGGAAGCGCTGGATGTCGGGCAGGTCCTTGATGCGCGGCGCGACCATATAGGCCTGGCCGCCGCGGTATTTCTCGCGCAGCAGCGCCTCGCGGATGACCACCGGATCGTGCGGGGTGATGTAGGTGCGCACCGCCAGCCGATCGATCGGCGGGGTGGCGATGATCGACATCTCGCGGATGCCGGAAAGCGCCATCTGCAGGGTGCGGGGGATCGGCGTGGCCGACAGGGTCAGCACGTGCACCTCGGCGCGCAGGGCCTTCAGCGCCTCCTTGTGCTTGACCCCGAAATGCTGCTCCTCGTCGACCACCACCAGGCCCAGGTCGGCGAACTGCACCTGTTTCGACAGCACCGCGTGGGTGCCGACGACGATCTCGACCTCGCCCTTTTTCAGCGCCTCGCGGGTCTTGGTCGCCTCCTGCGACGGGACCATGCGCGACAGCCGCGTCACCCGCACGGGCCAGCCATGGAAGCGCTCGGTGAAGGTGGTGAAGTGCTGCCGCGCCAGCAGCGTGGTCGGGCAGACCACGGCGACCTGCCGGCCGCTCATGGCCACCACGAAGGCGGCGCGCAGGGCCACCTCGGTCTTGCCGAAGCCGACGTCGCCGCAGATCAGCCGGTCCATCGGATGGCCCGAGGCCAGGTCGGACAGCACGTCGCCGATCGAGGAGAGCTGGTCGTCGGTCTCCTCATAGGGGAAGCGGGCGCAGAACTCGTCGAACAGGCCGGCCGGCGGGTCGATTTCCGGCGTGACCTTCAGCGCGCGGGCGGCGGCGATGGCGATCAGGCCCTCGGCCATTTCGCGCAGGCGTTCCTTGGCCCGCGCCCGACGCGCCTGCCAGGCCGCGCCGCCCAGCCGGTCGAGCTGCACGCCCTCGGCGTCGGAGCCGTAGCGGCTGAGCAGGTCGATATTCTCGACCGGCAGATAGAGCTTGGAATCGCCGAAATACTGGATCTCGAGGCAGTCGTGCGGCGCGTCCTGCACCTGCAGCGTCTTCAGGCCCTCGTAGCGGCCGATGCCGTGGTCGATATGCACGACCAGGTCGCCCGGCGTCAGCGACGAGGCCTCGGCGAGGAAGTTCTGCGCCCGGCGCCGGCGGCCCGAGCGCACCAGCCGGTCGCCCAATATGTCGGTCTCGGAAATGACCGCGAGGTCGGCCGTCTCGAAGCCCGCATCCAGCGGCAGCACCACCCCCTGCGGCCGTTTGGGGTTGGCGGCCAGGGCCGTCGGCCAGTCCGCGGCCGGGCTGATGTCCTTCAGCCCGTGGTCGGCCAGCATATGGCCCAGCCGATCGGACGAGCCTTCCGACCAGGAGGCGAACAGCACCCGCTTGCCAGCGGCGCTCAGCTTGCGCGCATGGTCGGCGGCGGCCTCGAACAGATTGACGCTGTCCATGGCCCGCTCGGCCGCGAAGTTCCGGCCCAGCCGCGCGCCCATGTCGACGACGTTGCTTGTGTCTTCCAGGTCGAATGGCGTGAAGCGCCGCGACGGCCGCGCCGCGACCTCGCGGTCCCATTCCATCGGGGTCAGGTAGAGGGCGTCGGGCGGCAGAGCGTGATAGGAGCCGTGCGCCTTGTCGGCCTCCTGGCGGGCCTCGAAGGCGTCGGCGATCATGGCCAGGCGCTCGTCGCGGGCCGCGACGGCCAGATGATCCATGCCGATCAGGGCGTCGTCGCCCAGGTAGTCGAACAAGGTCTCCAGCTTCGGATAGAACAGCGGCAGGAAATGCTCCATGCCGCCGCGCCGGCCGCCCTCGCTGATGGTGGCGTAGAGCGGGTCCTCGCCCGACGCCCCGAAGGCCGCGGCATAGCCCTGCCGGAAGCGCGCGATGCTGGCGGCGTCGAGCAGAGCCTCGGAGACGGGCAAGAGTTCGATGGTCTTCAGCTGCCGCGTCGAGCGTTGCGAGACCGGATCGAAGGCGCGGATGGATTCCAGCGTGTCGCCGAACAGGTCGAGCCTGACTGGCTCCTCGGCGCCCGGCGGAAAGACGTCGATCACTCCGCCACGTACGGCGAACTCGCCGCGCTCGGAGACCGTCGAGGCGCGCGCATAGCCGTTGATGGCGAAATAGCGCTCCAGGCTGGCGAGATCGACCTCCTGCCCCGATCGGGCCGCATAGCTGGCCTGCATCAGGGTGGCGCGCGGCGGCACGCGCTGGGACAGGGCCGGGGCCTGGGTGACCACCAGCCGCGGCTTGTCCGAGCCGGCCTCATGGGCCAGCCGCGATAAAGCCGCCATCCGCCGCGCCGCCGCGCCCGGCGACGGGCCCATGCGGTCGTAGGGAAGGCAGTCCCAGGAGGGGAAAAGGATGATCTCGATCTCGGGCGCGAAGAAGCGCATGGCCTCGATGAAGGCCTGGGCCCGGCCGCCGTCGCGGGCGACAAAAGCCGCCAGTCCGCCCCGCGCGCGGACGATGTCGGCCATGACCAGGGCGTCGAACCCTTCCGGCGCACCGACGAGTTCAAGCGCGCCGCGCTCGCGCGCGACGTTCTTCAGATCGGCCGGTCCCGTCATCACGTCGGTCAAGCGCGCGTATGGTCTCCGTGCGGCCCCGGCAATTTGAACCGGAAGGCGCGTATCTGTTCCAGCAAAGGCCCCTGGAAGGCCGGGGGCGCTTCCGCCTGGCCGACGATCCAGCTCCACAGGTCGTTGTCGACCTGGTCGAGAAGAACCTCGAACGTCTCGAGTTCGTCCGGGTTCATCGTCGCCAGGTTGGCGTCGGCGAAACCGCCAAGCACCAGGTCGGCCTCGCGAAAGCCGCGCCGCCAGGCCCGGTAGCGCAGTTTTTCAAGGCGGGGGTCGGCCATGGGAAGGCGCATATAGAACCTCCGCGCACGCGCCGCCACCCGCGCTATGATCTGCGTCGCCATGCGTCCCGAGATTCTCTTCCCGCTGTTTGCGCCGGCCACGTCGTTGAAAGGCGTCGGGCCGAAGCTCGCCCCGCTGGTCGAGCGGCTGGCCGGTCCGCTGGTGCGCGACGTGCTCTTCCTGGGCCCGAACCGGGTGGTCCATCGCGGCCTGACCACGGTCGCCGAGGCGCTGGAAGGCGAGGACCAGACCTTCCTGGTCACCGTCGACGCCCATCTGCCGCCCGGACGCGCCGGCCTGCCCTATCGCATCCGGGTGTTCGACGGCACGGGCTTCATCACCCTGACCTGGTTCAAGGGCGGCGGGCCGCACCTGGCGCGGCAGCATCCACAAGGCGCGCAGCACGCGGTCAGCGGCCGGGTCGAGCGCTATATGGGGGGCTTGCAGATGGCCCATCCCGACTATCTGGTCGACGCCGATCGGCTGAGCGACATCCCCGAGTTCGAGGCCATCTATCCGGCCAGCGGCGATCTGCATGCCCGCGTCGTGCGCCGCCTCGCCCAGGAGGCTCTGGAGCGCGCGCCGGAACTGCCCGAATGGCAGGACGCGGCTTGGCTGGCGCGGGAGAAGCTGCCGGGTTGGCGCGCGGCGATCGAGGCCTTTCACAGCCCGCGGTCCGACGACGATCTCTCGCCCCATACCCCGCATCGTCGCCGGCTGGCCTATGACGAGCTGTTCGCCCACCAGCTGGCGCTGGCCCAGCGCAAGGCCGGCCGCAAGGCCGAACCCGCCGCCGTAATCGTCGCCAGCCAACTCTCCGAAAAGGCCGAACGCGCCCTGCCCTTCCGCCTGACCGGCGCGCAGATTCGCAGCCTGAGCGAGGTGCGCGGCGACCTTGCCTTCGGCCAGCGCATGTCGCGGCTGCTGCAGGGCGATGTCGGGGCCGGCAAGACCGTGGTCGCCATGCTGGCCATGGCCGATGTGGCCGCCGCGGGCCTGCAGTCGGCCCTGATGGCGCCCACCGAGATCCTGGCGCGGCAGCATTTCGACACCCTTGCCGGGCCGCTTAGCGCCCAGGGCATCCAGACCGTGCTGCTCACCGGCCGCGATCGCGGCGCGGCGCGAATGGAAAAGCTCATGGCCCTGGCCTCCGGCGACGCCGCCGTGGCCGTCGGCACCCATGCGCTCTTCCAGGACGATGTGACCTTCAAGGCGCTGGCCCTGACCGTCATCGACGAACAGCACCGGTTCGGGGTCTCCGAACGCCAGCGACTGTCGGACAAGGGCCCGGCCGCGCACCTGCTGGCCATGTCGGCGACGCCGATCCCGCGCACCCTGGAACTGACCGTCTATGGCGCCCTCGAGGTGTCGCGGTTGGACGAAAAACCGCCGGGCCGCAAACCGGTGGCCACCCGCGCGGCGCCGACCACACGGCTGGAGGAGGTCACCGCCCGCCTGACCCGGGCCGTCGCCGGCGGCGCCCAGGCCTTCTGGATCTGCCCGCTGGTCAGCGACTCCGAGGACAGCGCCCTGGCCGCCGCCGAGGCGCGCGCCATCGTGCTGAAACGCTTGCTCGGCCCCAAGGTCGGCCTGGTGCATGGCCGCCTGCCGCCGACGGAAAAGGACACGGTGATGGCCGACTTCGCCGCCGGAACGCTGAGCGTGCTGGTCGCCACCACGGTGGTCGAGGTGGGCGTCGACGTGCCGGCCGCCTCGATCATGGTCATCGAACAGGCCGAACGCTTCGGCTTGGCCCAGCTGCACCAGCTGCGCGGCCGGGTCGGCCGCGGCAAGGCCGATAGCTCCTGCGTACTGCTCTACGATGCGCCGCTCAGCGCCGTGGCCCAGGCCAGGCTCGACATTCTGCGCCGCACCGACGACGGGTTCGTCATCGCCGAAAAGGACCTTGAGCTGCGTGGCGGCGGCGATCCGCTCGGCCTGAAACAGAGCGGTTTCCCCGCCTATCGCCTGGCCGACCCCGTAGCCCACCGCGACCTGATCGCCGTCGCCGCCGACGACGCCCGACTGGTCCTGGCCCGCGACCCCGAGTTGAAGAGCGAACGCGGCAAGGCCATCCAGGTCCTGCAGGCCCTGTTCGACTGGCGCCCCGACGGCAGCGCCAGCGCGGCGGGCTGAGCTTGCCGTTCGGCCCCGGCCGCGCAACAAGATCAGCTAACGAACGGGAGGTCAGCGTGAGCCAGGACAAAGCCGCCAACGTGACGCTGGTCCGCGACGGCCGCGTCGCCCTCGTCACCATCAAGCGCGGCGACCGGCTGAACGCGCTGTCGCGCGATGTGATGACCGAATTGACGGACATTGCGCGCGAGCTGCGCGGCGACACCTCGACCAGTTCCGTCGTGCTTAGCGGCGATCCGGTCTTTTCCGCCGGCGCCGACCTGAGCGATCGCAAGCTCGGCATCGGGGCCGAGGTCCCGCTGATCGAACGGCGCGAGGCGCTGCGCATCGGGCCGGACATGTGCGCGGCCTGGGAGGCGATCGACCAGACCACCATCGCCGCGATTGAGAGCTTCTGCATCGGTGGGGCGCTGGCCCTGGTCGCGGCCTGCGACTTCCGCATCGCCGGGCGCGGGGCGCATTTCCGCCTGCCGGAGATCCCGCTGGGCATGAATATGAGCTGGGGAACCCAGCCGCGCCTGGTCAATCTGATCGGGCCGTCACGCGCCAAGCAGCTGACCATATTCGGCGAGCGCGTGCCGGCCGAACAGGCCGAGGCCTGGGGCCTGGTCGACGTCGTCACCGAGGACGGCGGCGCGCTGGCTG
>CALAEG010000352.1 GCA_937890965.1 uncultured Caulobacteraceae bacterium
ATGACCGCTAGCGAGTTCGATTTCGGCTTTGCTGTCGACTGGATGCGCAAGGATCTGGGCCTGGTGCTTGACGAGGCCCGCGCCAACGGCGCCCGGCTGGAGGGCACCGCCCTGGTCGACCAGTTCTATGCCGAGGTACAATCCATGGGCGGCCGGCGCTGGGACACCTCCAGCTTGGCGGCGCGGCTGGAACGGCGGCGGAAGTGACGGTCCGCCGGTGTATCTGACCGCCATCGAACGGAAAGCCGGCGTCCGGCTGGACGAGTTTCCCTGGACCCTGCCAACCTTCCGCTGGCTCGAACGGCTGGAGTTCAAGAGCCCGGTCACCTTCCTGGTCGGCGAAAACGGCTCGGGCAAGTCCACCCTGCTTGAGGGCCTGGCCGCCGGCATGCAGGCGGCCGCCGCCGGCCGCGCCGAGATCGATGCGGACGACAGTCTGGCCGTGGCGCGCAGGTTCGCCGGCGCCTACCGCTTCTCGCGCCGCCGCCACGCGGCCCGGCGGCTGTTCGTGCGCGCCGAGGACCTGTTCGGCTTCGTGCATCGGGTGGGCGAGTCGATGCGCGACCTTGCCGACCTGGAAAAGCATTTCGACGAGACGGTGAAGGGCGACTATGGCCGCATGCTGGCCAAGGGCGCGGCGGCCGGCCAGCGCCAGGCGCTGGAGGGCTCCTACGGCGCCGATCCCGACGCCCGCTCGCACGGTGAGACCTTTCTCAATCTCTTGGAAAAGCGCCTTGTCCCCGATGGGCTCTATTTCCTCGACGAACCCGAGGCGCCGCTGTCGCCCCTGCGCGTGCTCAGCCTGATCTCGTTGCTGAAGGGCCTGGTCGCCGACGGGGCGCAGCTGATCATCGCCACCCACTCGCCGATCCTGATGGCCTTTCCGGATGCGGAGATCCTGTTGTTCGAAGGCGATTCCATCACGCCAACGGCCTACGAAGACCTCGACCATGTGCGGCTGACGAAGGCGTTCTTGAACGACCCCGAAAGCTTTCTCAGACGGCTGTGAGGCGAGGATTCTATTTTTACCGTCATGGCCCGACTTGTTCGGGCCACCCATGGTCGCCGCCTGATGTGAGTGTGTGCGGCGGTTCACCCGCTCATGATTATCGTCGAACGTGAGCGATCATGGGTCCGCCGCATTCCGCGGCTGCGCCGCTCCAGCGGGGGATGACGGTTGAGGTAGCGCCGCGATCAGGCCCCCAGCATCGCCGCCACGCGGGGGGCGAAATAGGTGATCACACCGGCGCAACCGGCGCGTTTGAAGGCGCCGAGGCTTTCCAGGATGGCGCGGTCTTCCTCGATCCAGCCGTTCTGGGCGGCGGCCATCAGCATGGCGTACTCGCCGGAGACCTGGAAGGCGAAGGTGGGCATGGAAAAGGCCTCGACCACGCGCCGCACGATGTCGAGATAGGGCAGGCCGGGTTTGACCATCACCATGTCGGCCCCCTCGGCGATGTCGAGCGCCACCTCGCGCAAGGCCTCGTCGCTATTGGCCGGGTCCATCTGATAGGTCTTCTTGTCCGGCGGATTGGCCACCGACCCCGTCCCCAGCTTTCCCGAGCCGATCGCCTCGCGATAGGGCCCGTAGAAGGCCGAGGCGTATTTGGCCGCATAGGACATGATCATCACGTCCTCGCGACCCGCCGCCTCCAGCGCGGTGCGCAAGATCCCGACCCGGCCGTCCATCATGTCGGAGGGGGCCAGGATGTCGGCGCCGGCATGGGCCTGCATCAGCCCCTGTTCGACCAGCCGCTCGATGGTGGCGTCGTTGAGGATGCGATTGCCTTCCACCACCCCGTCGTGGCCGTGCTCGGTGAAAGGATCCAGCGCCACGTCGCACATGATGCCGACCTCGGGCGCGGCGTTCTTCATCGCCTTGACCACGCTGGCGATCAGACCGTTCGGATTGCCGGCTTCCGAGCCGCGCGCATCCTTCCGCGCCCCGTCGATATGCGGAAAGACGGCGATGGCCGGGATGCCAAGCGCGCGCGCCTGCACGGCGGCCTTGGTCGCCTCGCGCAGCGACAGGCGCTCGGTCCCCGGCATGGCGGTGATGGGGATGCGCGCCTCCTCGCCGTCGTGCACCACCATGGCCCAGATCAGGTCGGCGGGCGCCAGCGTCGTTTCCCTCGTCAGGCGGCGGATCCAGTCGGCCTGGCGCAGCCGGCGCATGCGAAGCGCGGGGTAGGGGGCGAGCGGCGCTCTTGTCATGTGAAGGCCAGTTGAGGGACGTTAGTGGGCGGTCTGGCTGATCGACTGGCGCGAGGCAAGCCTGATGAAGCCGTAGCCGGCGGTGATCATGAGCCAGAGCCCGGTGGCCACCACCAAAAGGCCTGCGGCGATCGCACAGGTCATCATGATGCCGATGTGCACGTGGTTGAAGACGCCGGTATTGAGGCCGCCGGCGCCGCCGTCCACCAGGCCGAAGAACAACTCGCCCAGGAAGATCAGCACCGCCGCTAACCCTGAGAGCGCCGCCAAGAGGGTGAGCGCGAAACCGACCCAGAAGATGAAGATTTGCCGGCGGAAATGGCCGCGCACCGGCGGCGGCGTGTTGCCGCGCCTGGAATAGGCGATGGCGACGGCGATCAGGGCCGGCAGGCCGGCGAAGAAGATGGCCACGAACAGCAGCCCGTAAGCCAGAAGCGCCAGGTTCCGATCCGCGTCATCGGAGGGTCTGGTTCCGGCGAGGTCCGACGCGGCGCTCATCGCCCAGCCTCACTGAGATCACGCCGCGCCCGCCCGCGGCTCACCTGATTGACAGGGTGCGCCCTTGGGCTCAGTTCCTCAACCTTCATCTGAAGCGCGCGGCCGGAATGGATTTCACACTCGACGACGACCAGCGCGCCATCGAAGACGCCGCCCGCACCTTCGCGGCGGCCGAGTTCGCACCGCACTCGGCGCACTGGGACGAGGCGGAGGTCTTCCCTGTCGAGGCCATGCGCAAGGCCGCCGAACTGGGCTTTGCCGCCATCGTCATCGATCCGGACCTGGGCGGCGCCGGGCTTGGCCGGTTGGACGCGGCGATCATCTTCGAGGCCCTGGCCCACGGCGACGTCTCCACCGCGGCCTTCCTGTCGATCCACAACATGGCCAGCTGGATGATCGACAAGTTCGGGTCGGAGGATCTGCGGCGCAAATACCTGCCCCGGCTGGTCAGCATGGAGTTGATCGCCTCCTACTGCCTGACCGAGCCCGGCTCCGGCTCCGACGCGGCGGCCTTGCGCACCACCGCCCGGCGTGACGGCGACCACTATGTGCTCGACGGCGGCAAGGCCTTCATCTCCGGCGCCGGGGTCTCGGACCTCTATGTGGTCATGGTCCGCACCGGCGAGGCCGGTGCGCGCGGGGTCTCGGCGCTGGTTGTGGAAAAGGATACGCCCGGCCTGTCGTTCGGCGCACCGGAGCGGAAGATGGGCTGGCGCAGTCAGCCGACGGCGATGGTCAATTTCGACGGATGCCGCGTGCCGGTGGACAACCGCATCGGCGACGAGGGCGACGGCTTCCGCTTCGCCATGGCCGGGCTGGACGGCGGGCGGCTGAACATCGCCGCCTGTTCGCTCGGCGGCGCCGGCCTCGCCCTGGAGGCGGCCAAGTCGCACCTGGAGACCCGCCAGCAGTTCGGGCGGCCGCTGAAGGAGTTCCAGGCCCTGCAGTTCCGCCTGGCCGACATGGCCACCGAGCTGGAGGCCGCCCGGCTGATGGTCCGCCGCGCGGCCTCGGCCCTCGACGCCAAGTCGCCCGAGGCGACCAAGCTCTGCGCCATGGCCAAGCGCTTCGCCACGGACGCCGGCTTCGAAATCGCCAACCAGGCCCTGCAACTGCACGGCGGCTACGGCTATCTGAAGGACTATCCGCTCGAACGCATCGTCCGCGACCTGCGCGTCCACCAGATCCTGGAAGGCACCAACGAGATCATGCGCGTGATCATCGCCCGGGAGATGTTTCGCTCGTGAGCGCCGAGCCCGAGGTGCTGAGCCGGGTCGAGAACGGCGTCGGCCGCCTGACGCTGAATCGGCCCGCGGCGCTGCACGCGCTGAACACGGCCATGTGCGAGATCATGATCGAGGCGCTGCTGGCCTGGCGCAACGATCCGGCCGTCGAGGCGGTGCTGATCGACCATTCCGGCGAGCGGGGGTTCTGCGCCGGGGGCGATATCCGCATGCTGGCCGAGAGTGGGGCAGGGGACGGGGCGGCGGCGCGGCGGTTCTTCTTCACGGAATACCAGGTGAACGCGCTGCTGTTCGACTATCCCAAGCCGGTCATCACCCTTATGGACGGCGTGACCATGGGCGGCGGCGTCGGGCTGGCCATGCCGTCGCGCTATCGCGTGGCGACCGAGCGGACCAACTTCGCCATGCCGGAGACGGGGATCGGGCTGTTTCCCGATGTCGGCGGCGGCTGGCATCTGCCGCGGTTACCCGGCGAGACCGGCCTGTGGCTGGCCCTGACCGGCGCGCGGCTGAGGGGCGCGGATTGCCTGGCGCTCGGGATCGCGACGCATTTTGTTGAGAGCGGGAAGGTTGCGGAACTCAAGGACTTACTCCTCTCCGCTCATCCCCGCTTTCGCGGGGATGAGCGGATTGGAGATTGTCTCGCGCGTCTGCAGGCTGATCCTGGTTCGGCGCCGATCGCGGCTCAGCGTGCGGAGATCGATCGGTTGTTCAGCGGCGACAGCGTGGAGGCCATATTCGCCGCGCTCTCGGCCGATCCGTCGGACTGGGCGCGGGCGCAGCTGGAAACCCTGAAAACCAAGTCGCCGCAGACGCTCAAGGTGGCGTTTCGCCAGCTGCGCGAGGGGGCGAAAATCGCCAGCTTCGCCGATGAGATGGCGGTCGAGTACCGCATCGGCGCGCGCGTGGTGCAGCGGCACGACTTCCTTGAGGGCGTGCGGGCGGTGATCGTGGACAAGGACAACGCGCCGCGATGGGACCCCGCAACGCTCGAAGACGTCACCGAGGCCATGCTCGACGCGATCTTCGCCCCGCTTCCGGCGGATGAAGAATGGCATGCGCTGCCCGGTTGAGATCGTGCGCGCCCGCGCCCATCTCTGCTAGGCTCGGGCATACGAGCTGGGAGGAACCATGCAAAATCTGAAGAGAGCGGCCGCGCTCGCCGCTGGCCTGATGATCGCCCTTTGCGCCACGGCGGCTTCGGCGCAGCCGGCCTATATCACCGCCGCGGTCGCCGATCCGGCGCGGCCCGCCGCCGACACCGCGCGCGACCCGTTCCGCAAGCCCATCGACATGATGGTCTTCGCTCAGGTCAAACCGGGCGATCACGTGCTTGAGCTCATCCCGGGCGGCGGCTATTTCGAGCGTATCTTCTCGGGCGTCGTTGGCCCGAACGGTCACGTCTATGAGGCGATTCCGGTTCTGGGCGGCGCGGCTGACGCCTCGCCGATGTCAAACGGGATCGCGGCCGATCCGCACTACGCCAACATCACCGAGCTCAACATGAGCGCGCCCGGCGACATCGCCAAGAACGCGCCCTACGACCTGATCTGGACCTCGCAGAACTATCACGACCTGCACCTGACCCGGCTGCACCTCGACATCGCCGCCCTCGACGCGGAGCTGTTCGCGGCGCTGAAGCCCGGCGGGGTCTTCATCATCGTCGACCACGCCGCCGAGCTCGGCTCGGGCACCCGCGACACCGACAAGATGCACCGGATCGACGAGGCCCTGGTCAAGACCGAGATGAAGGCCGCGGGCTTCGTGCTGGAGGACGAGAGCAACGTCCTGCGCAATCCGGCCGACACTCACACGCTTCTGGTGTTCGATGCCGCCATCCGCGGCCACACCGACCAGTTTGTGCTGAGGTTCAGGAAGCCGCGCAGCTGATGAGCCACACCGCCTTCATCGGCCTTGGCCATATGGGCGGCGGCATGGCCGCCAACCTGGTCAAGGCCGGGGTCGAGGTTCGCGCCTTCGACCTCTCCACCCTGGCCGTCGAGCGGGCGGCGGCGGCCGGTTGCGCGCGGACGGTCTCCGCCGCCGAGGCGGCCCGCGACGCCGAGGTGGTCATCACCATGCTGCCGGCCGGCGCCCATGTCCGGTCGGTCTATGCCGAGGCGGTGTTTCCCAATGCCGCCAAGGGCGCGCTCTTGATCGACTGCTCGACCATCGACGTCGAGACCGCCCGCGCGGTCGCCGCCCAGGCGCGCGAGCTTGGCTTCCGCTTCGCCGACGCCCCGGTGTCCGGCGGCACGGCCGGCGCCGACGCCGGCACGCTGACCTTCATGGTCGGCTGCGACGAGGCGAATCTTCCTGCCATCGCATACGAACTTGCCCCGATGGCCAAGACGGTGATCCGCGCCGGCGACCCGGGCGCGGGCCAAGCAGTGAAGATCTGCAACAACATGCTGCTCGGCATATCCATGCTCGGCGTATGTGAGGCGCTGAACCTAGCCGAGGCGCTCGGTCTCGATGCCCAAGCATTCTTCGAGATCGCCTCGAAATCCTCCGGCCAGTGCTGGTCGCTGACCAGCTATTGCCCGGTTCCGGGCCTGGTCGCGGCCGCGCCCTCCAACCGCGATTTCGAGGGCGGCTTCTCCACCGCCATGATGCTGAAGGACCTGAAGCTGGCCCAAGGCGCCGCCGCCGCCGCGGGCGCATCGACGCCGCTGGGCGCCAGCGCCGAGGCGCTCTACGCCCTGTTCGAGCGGCAGGGATATGGCGACAAGGACTTTTCGGCCGTGATCAAGCTCTTGGCGGGCCGCCTGGACGACTTATCTTAATAGGTCCCACCTGTGGGGGCCGATAGCCGCGACACGTCGCCTACGGTGTTTTCCGGAGGTGGACAGATAAGCCTGTCGGGTGCAAAACGCCCGGCGGGTAATGGGCCGGAAAGACTGGCCGGCTAAGGTATTGCGCGAATGGACTACAAGGCCGCATTCGAGACCGCCGTCGAGCAGGTCAAGGGCGAGGGACGCTATCGGGTCTTCGCCGACCTGAAACGCTATCGCGGCGACTTTCCGCGCGCGGCCTGGACCCGGGATGACGGCAGCCAGAGCGACGTCGTGGTCTGGTGCTCCAACGACTATGTCGGCCAGGGGCAGAACCCCATCGTCACCGACGCCATGCACAAGGCCATCGACGAGGCCGGCTCCGGCTCGGGCGGCACGCGCAACATCTCCGGCACTACCCATTATCACGTCGAACTGGAGTCCGAACTCGCCAAGCTGCACGGCAAGGAAGCCGCGCTGCTGCTGACCTCGGGCTTCGTGGCCAATGAGGCGGCGCTGGCGACCCTGGCTAAGGTGCTGCCGGGCCTGATCGTCTATTCCGACGCGCTGAACCACGCCTCGATGATCGCCGGCATCCGCAATGGCGGCGCCGAGCGGCACGTCTTTCGCCACAACGACCTGCAGCATCTGGAATCGATGCTGATCGACGCGCCGATCGATGCGCCGAAGCTGATTGCCTTCGAGAGCGTCTATTCCATGGACGGCGACATCGCCGACCTGGCCGGCACCGTGGCCCTGGCCAAGAAGTATAATGCGCTGACCTATCTCGACGAGGTGCACGCGGTCGGCCTCTACGGCCTGCGCGGCGGCGGCGTCGCCGAGCGCGACGGGGTTCTGGACCAGATCGACATCATCGAAGGCACGCTGGGCAAGGCGTTCGGGGTCATGGGCGGCTATATCGCCGGCGACACCATGCTGGTCGACACCATCCGCTCCTATGCCGCGGGCTTCATCTTCACCACCTCGCTGCCGCCGGCCCTGACCGCCGGGGCCCTGGCCAGCGTGCGCTGGCTCACCGAGCACAACGAGGTGCGCATCCGCCATCAGGAGCGCGCCGAGACCCTGAAGCGCCGCTTCATCGAGGTTGGTCTGCCGGTCATGCCCTCGGTCAGCCACATCGTGCCGGTGCTGGTCGGCGACCCGGTGCACTGCAAGCTGATCTCGGACATGCTGCTGCACGATCACAACATCTATGTGCAGCCGATCAACTATCCGACCGTGCCGCGCGGCACCGAGCGGCTGCGCTTCACGCCGACGCCCTTCCACACCGATGCGATGATGGACGACCTGGTCGGCGCGCTGGATGCGCTCTGGTCGCGTTGCAACGTCAAGCGCCTTGGCGGCTACGCGGCTTAAGGCGCGCCGCGAGGCTTTACGCCCCGATAAGGCTCGCTCGCTATGCTGGGGCCAAGCCCAGGCGAGACAAGACCGTGCCCGAACCGACGACCTTTGGCCGTAAGCCGGCGCCAAGCCTCGCCAAGCCGCCGGCGCCGCTGGAAGCGCATGGCTTGAGCCCCCAGGCGGAGGCGTTTCGCAAGACGCTCAAGTCTGACGGAACGGCCGCTCCATCCGACTTCGCCCATTGGCGCCGCACACAGCAGGGCAGGCGCGTGGTCTTCTGGATCGCCAGCATCCTGCTGCTGGCGCCGGGGGTGATCAGTTTCATCGTCGATATGCCGTTCAGCCTTTCGCTTGGGCTGGAAGTCCTCGGCATCGCGGGGAACTGGTGGCTGCGCCGCGAGCGCAAGCGCCACCTGAAGGAAATCGCCACCTGGGACGCCTAGACCGGTGCTGCTGACAGCATAATGGCGGCAGCCTCTCGGTCCCTCTAACTCAACTGGGATCGGCGTCGTTGGGATGCACGATGTGCAGCTGGGGCAACGCCCAGCAGGCCTGGCCCATACTGCGCGCCATCATGGCCAGGCCCTCGGTCTCGATATAGCCGCCATAGCTGTAAGGCGGGAAGTTGAGGCCGTCGCGATGCAGGCCGCCGCGCACCAGCAGCGCCGTGCCTCCGACGCTGTCGACGCGCACCAGGTCCCGATCGGCGACGTTCTCCAGATAGAGCCGGCCCTCGCCGCGTGGCGGCTGGAACAGGCCGTTCAGCAGGTATCTCGGGTCGTCCTGGCCGTTCGCCAGGATGAAGGTGTTCAGATCGAAGGTTCGCCCGTTCGGAAAGACGCAGTGGGGGACAATGATGTCCTTGCCCGCCGCCAGCAGCCGCGAGATCAGGTCGGGCGGATAGTCCATCACGTCGACGTCGAGCCAAAGAACCCATTCAGCCGGATTGAGCGCCAAGGCGAGCAGCCGATTTCGCGCCCTGGCGATCGCCGCGCGACGCGCAAGTTGGACGGCGGGGTCCCATCTCGGCCCGGCCAGCTCCAGCCCGTCGTGCTCGCGATAGGCCTCCGCTCGCCAGAACCGGCCTTCGAGGCTGGGCAGAGCCGCTTGCAGGGCCTCGAACGAGCCGTCCCGGCTGTCCCCCTCCAGGAAGGCGACCGAAAGCGGCGCGCCGCCGCCGTCCAGTCGGCTCAGCAGCTCGAAGTATCGCGGCAGATGCCGCCGCCCGTCCTTGACCGGGGTCAGAATTAGAATCTCGCCCGCGGCCGATGGGCGGCGAGGCGCGCGTTCGACGCTCTCGCGGCGCACCAGACCCAGCGGCAATCGCTTGGCGACCTCTTCGGCCACGGCGTCGCAGCGCGCCCCTTCGAACCTGGCGGAGGCGCCAGCCCAGGTCACATCGAAATCCCTCGCGTCGGCTTCCAGCGCGACCTTCAGGCTGAGGCGCGGCAGGTCGATCGTCGTGACCCGCGCGGCCGCGAAAAGGGCGCCCAGCGTCTCGGCCGGGTCGGCCGCTTCATCGGGCCAGAACGGCCTTTGACAGATCAGCGAGCCGAGGCCGGGACTGTCGGCGGTAATGGCCAGCTGATGCGAGGCGGGACGCCATTCCAGCCGCCGGGCCAGGAGTCCGGCATGAGCCTTGGCCTGGGTGAGGACGCGAAGCTGGATCTCCAGCCGCCGGGCATCCTGAAGCTCGCCCACGTCCCAGCGGCAGATCAGGGCCCCGTCGGCCGCCTTGACGCCGATCGCGCGCAATTGCGCCGCGGCGAGCGATGGGCTGGCGACGGCGATAAGCCGGATATCGCCGCGCCGATAGGTCTCCAGTCGTTTGACCAGCTCCGGATCGCCCGCCGGGGCGACGATCACCAGCTCCTTGTTCGGATGTGTTTGATAGAGATAGCTCTCGACCGCCAGGGCCAGGCCTGGCGTCCAGCCATCGGCGGCTGTGATGCAGGAGATGCGAATCTCCGCGGTGTCAGCCGGATACGACGCGGGCGCCGCATTGGCTGCGCTCAGCCTGGCCGAAAGGCCCAGGGGCAGGCCATCGAGCGGGGTGGGGGCGCGAAACCAGCCGCCGTCCCAATAGTGGATCACGAAGGCCTGGCGCGAATCCCGCTCCCAGACCTCCAGGTCGAAGATGTCGCCGTCCCAGCACTGGTGCTTGGTGAAGGGATAGAGCACTGGCGCCGGCAGCACCGTCACGCGCTCTGGCTCGCCGAACGCGAGGTAGGCGCGGGTCAGCAGGAACGGGCCGGTCTGGTCGAGCACGCCGGCGGTGTCGACGGACTGGACGACGTCATCGCGCACCTTGCGCCAGAACGGATGGCCGGGGACCGACGCGATGAAAGAGGGGCAAAGGATCCTGCCAAGGCCGCTCTCCCGGACCAGGGGCTCGGCCTCATGCGCGTCGGGCTCGAAGCCGATGGCGAACTCGCATCCGGCCAGCAACGGCTCGAGCGGCCTCAGGCATTCGCAGTCCAGGTCGGCATAGACACCGCCGAAGGTCTCAAGCACGAGGTAGCGGCCGAGATCGGCGCGGCAGATCGGCGCCCCATAGCCGCGGTACATTTCCAGCAGTTCGGGATAGCGGGCCGCGACGAGCTCATCCAGATCGCGGTCGGTCCACAGCCGGATCTGCCAACTGGGATTTCGCGTTCGCCAGGTTTCCCGCAGCGCGGTGAAGCGGGCAGGGACGTCCTCGGTCTTCCACAGCTGGTGGAGCGTGGTGGGGATCGCCATGATCCCTGGCGCTTACAGAGGTCGCGCCGATAGGGTCAAGCTTAGGCTCTGGAGTTCAGCGCTTGCCGCGCCTGACGCCACGGCCGAGGCCGATCTTCTTGGCGAAGTCGGAGCGGCGGGCGGCATAGACGGGCGCCACCATCGGATAGTCGGCCGGCAGGCCCCATTTGCGGCGATAGTCCTCGGGGCTGAGATCGTAGTGCGAACGCAGATAGCGCTTCAGCATCTTCAGCTTCTTGCCGTCTTCCAGGCAGACGATGAATTCGTGCTGCACCGAACGCGAGATCGGCACCGCGGGTTTGCGCCGTTCGGGCGGCGCCTCGGGCGGCGCGCTGATGTTGGACAGCGCCCCGTGCACCGATCGGATCAGCTCGGCGACGCCGGCGGCGGGCATGTTGTTCTGCGCGACATAGGCCGCGACGATCTCGGCGCTCCAGCGCAGGACGTCGTCGGTGGACTCTTCAATGACCTGGGTGTCGGACGCCATGCGACTTCGTCTCCGTCTCAAACCAAGCGCCCCGCTCAGCGTCAGCCCCACATCGGGCGAAACGAGGCGACGTTGCCGCAGGCCAACGCGCGAAAAGGTTTGGAAGTTCCTGGTGCCCGCTTTGCGCGGGCCAGCCGGACGGGTAAACAGGGCCGCGTCAGCGCAATCCCCGAGATGAGGCCCCCGCCATCGTGACCACCCTTGCTTCCGCCTTCTTCGCGGCCTCGCTCAGCGAAGCCGATCCCGAGATCTTCGAGGCGATTCGCGGCGAGCTTGGCCGTCAGCAGCATCAGATCGAGCTGATCGCATCGGAAAACATCGTCTCGCGCGCCGTGCTGGAGGCGCAGGGCTCGATCCTGACCAACAAGTACGCCGAGGGCTATATCGGCCGGCGCTATTACGGCGGCTGCGAATGGGTGGATATCGCCGAAAAGCTGGCCATCGACCGCGCCAAGCAATTGTTCGGCTGCGGCTTTGCCAATGTGCAGCCGCATTCGGGCAGCCAGGCCAACCAGGCCGTCTTCATGGCCCTGATGCAGCCCGGCGACACCTTCATGGGCATGGACCTGAACGCCGGCGGGCACCTGACCCACGGCAAGGAGGTCAACCAGTCGGGCATGTGGTTCAAGCCGGTGGCCTATACCGTGCGCACCCAGGACCAGATCATCGACTATGACAGTCTGGCCGAGATCGCGCTGGAGTGCCGTCCGAAACTGATCATCGCCGGCGGCTCGGCCTATAGCCGCACCATCGATTTCGCCAGGTTCCGCGAGGTGGCCGACAGCGTCGGGGCCTATCTGATGGTCGACATGGCCCATTTCGCCGGCCTGGTGGCGGCTGGCGTCTTCCCCAGTCCGCTCGGCCATGCTCACGTGGTCACCACCACCACGCACAAAACCCTGCGCGGCCCCCGCGGCGGCATGATCCTCACCAATGACGAGGAGATCGCCAAGAAGATCGACGCCGCCGTCTTCCCCGGCATGCAGGGCGGACCGCTGATGCATGTGATCGCCGCCAAGGCCGTGGCCTTCAAGGAGGCGCTGCAGCCCGAGTTCAAAACCTATGCGACGCAGATCATCGCCAATGCCCGCGCGCTGGCGGATTCGGTGATGTCTTCGGGCCTGAACGTGGTCTCCGGCGGCACCGACAGCCACCTGATGGTGGTGGATTTCACCCCGAAGAAGGTCTCGGGCCGCGCCGCCGAGATCAGCCTCGAACACGCCAACATCACCTGCAGCCGCTCGACCATCCCCTTCGATCCCCGGCCGCCGGCCATCTCGTCGGGTGTGCGCGTCGGCACCCCGGCCGGCACCACGCGCGGCTTCGGCGAGGCGGAATTTCGTCGCATCGGCCAGTGGATCGGCGAGGTCGCCGATGGGCTGAAACGCGATCGGAAGGACAATTCCGCCACCGAGGCCAAGGTGCGCGAGGAAGTCCTGGCCTTGACGGCGCGCTTCCCCATCTACAACTGATAGCGTAACGGCATCCGCGGGAGGGCCACATCATGCGTTGCCCATTCTGCGGCCACCCCGACAGCCAGGTGAAGGACTCGCGTCCCACCGAGGACGACGCCGTCATTCGCCGCCGGCGTTCCTGCCCCAACTGCGACGCCCGCTTCACCACTTTCGAGCGCGTGCAGCTGCGCGAACTGACCATCTTGAAGCGTTCGGGGCGCCGCGCGCCCTTCGACCGCGAAAAGCTGGTCCGCTCCATTTCCATCGCCATCCGCAAGCGCCCGGTCGACCCCGAACAGCTGGAACGCACGGTCTCGGGCATCGCGCGCAAGCTGGAAAGCATGGGCGAGACCGAGCTGCCGTCCTCGGTGGTCGGCGAGATGGTGATGACGGCGCTGAAGGACCTCGATGACGTGGCCTACGTCCGCTACGCCTCGGTCTATCGCGATTTCCGCCAGACCGAGGACTTCGCCAACTTCCTCAACAAGGAGGGTTTGAGCGACGAGGGGGCGGACGACCAGGCGAAGAAATGAGGGTCACCCTCAAGCTCGCCACCTCGCTGGATGGCCGGATCGCCACCGCCTCGGGCGAGAGCCGCTGGATCACCGGCGATGCCGCCCGCCAGGAAGCCCACCGCCTGCGCGCCATCCATGCCGCCGTGCTGGTCGGGGTCGAGACGGTGATCGCTGACGATCCGGAGCTGACCGTGCGTCTGGCCGGCTATGTCGGGGCCCAGCCGACCCGCGTGGTGCTGGACAGCCGCCTGCGCATTCCGCCGGACGCCAAGCTGGTCTCCGGCGCCCGGCGCATACCGACCATCATTATTTCGACGCGGAATTCAAACAAGCGTTTGACTGACGCGGGCGTAAGGCTGATCCAGGTCTCCGACAGCGACGGGCGCGTCGATGTGCTGGCCGCGGCGCTGGCCCTGGAGGAGACGGGCGTGAACTCTGTGATGATCGAGGGCGGCGGCCAGGTGGCGGCGAGCTTCCTCAGCCGGGGCCTGGTGGACGCGGTGGAGTGGTTCCGCGCCCCGATCGTGCTCGGCGACGAGGGCCGCCCGGCCGTGGCCGCCTTCGTGCTGAAGGACCTGGCCGCCGCGCCGCGCTTTCGCCGCATCGAGGTCCAGACCCTGGGCGAAGACCTTTGGGAGCGTTACGAGAAAGCCTGATGTTCACTGGCATTGTCACCGATATCGGCAAGGTGCGCGGCGTGCGCGACACCAATCGCGACCGGCGTTTCGAGATCGAGACATCTTATGACGTGGCAGGAATCGACCTGGGCGCCTCGATCAGCCATGCCGGCTGCTGCCTGACCGTGGTCGACAAGGGCGAGGGCTGGTTCGCGGTCGAGGTCTCGGCTGAGACCCTGGCCATGAGCACGCTGGGCGACTGGCATGAGGGGCGGCGGATCAATCTGGAGCGCGCCGCCCGCGCCGGCGACGAGATGGGCGGCCACATCGTCTCCGGCCATGTGGATGGGGTTGGCGAGGTGGTTTCGATCCAACCCGAGGGCGGCTCGCACCGGCTGCGGATCCGGGCGCCGCGTCCGCTGCATCGCTATATCGCGTCGAAGGGCTCGATCAGCGTCGAGGGCGTCTCGCTGACGGTCAACGAAGTGGAGGACGACATTTTCGGCGTCAACATCATCCCGCACACCTGGGAGGCGACGACCCTTGGCGCGCTCAAGGTCGGCGACCGGGTCAATCTGGAGATCGACATGCTGGCCCGCTACCTGGCCCGCTGGCAGGAGACGGCCGCGTGAGCGAAGACAGCCCTATTTCGTCGATCGAGGACATTATCGAGGACGCCCGTCAGGGGCGGCCCTACATCCTGGTCGATGCGGAGGATCGCGAGAACGAGGGCGATGTCATCATCTCCGCCCAGTTCGCCACCCCCGACCAGATCAACTTCATGGCCAAGCACGCGCGAGGCCTGGTCTGCCTGGCCATCACCGCCGAGCGCTCGAAGCAGCTGCGCCTGCCGCCGATGAGCCATGAGAACAACGCCGAGCACGGCACCGCCTTCACCGTCTCGATCGAGGCGAGGGAAGGGGTCACCACCGGCATCTCGGCCCATGACCGCGCCCATACCGTGGCCGTGGCCATCGATCCGACCAAGAACAGCGACGATGTCGTCTCGCCCGGCCACGTCTTTCCACTGGTGGCGCGCGAGGGCGGCGTCCTGGTGCGCGCCGGCCATACCGAGGCCGCCGTCGACATCTCGCGCCTGGCGGGGCTGAACCCCGCCGGGGTCATCTGCGAGGTGATGAACGACGACGGCTCGATGGCGCGCATGCCCGACTTGGTCGCCTTCGCCCAGCTGCACGGCCTGAAGATCGGCACCATCGCCGACCTGATCGCCTATCGCCGCCGCACCGAGCGCCAGGTCGAGCGCGTGGTCGATACCGAGTTCGAAAGCATCTATGGCGGCCGTTTCCGCATGCTGATCTATCGCAACATCATCGACCGGACCGAGCATGCGGTGCTGGTCAAGGGCAAGATCGACCCGGACAAGCCCACCCTGGTGCGCATGCACCGCGTTGACATGGCCGCCGACATGCTGGGCCACGTCGAGCAGCGGCGCGACTATGTGCCCGCGGCCCTGCGCGCCATCAGCGCCCACGATGGCGCCGGCGTCGCGGTCTTCCTGCGCGACCCCAACCCGGCCTGGCTGTCGGAACGCTATGGCGGCGGCCTGGAAGCCACCCAGGGCCGTCACAACGCGCTGCGCGACTATGGCGTGGGGGCGCAGATCCTCAACGATCTCGGCGTGCGGGAAATGAAGCTGCTGACCAGAACCCCCGTGCGGCCGGCGGCCCTTGAGGGCTATGGTCTGAAGATCGTCGACACCGTGCCGCTGCCGGCCGAGGACTAGCCATGCTGGAAGACAAGCTCCGCCTGCTTATCGTCGAGGCGCGCTTCTATGGCGAAATCTCCGACGCTCTGCTGGAGGGCGCGACCAAGGCCATCGCCGTGGCTGGCGCCGAGCACGATACGGTCACAGTCCCCGGTGCGTTGGAAATCCCCGCCGCCATCGCCCTGGCCGAAGAGGGCGGCCACCGGCCGACCGGCGTGCGCTATGACGGCTATGTGGCCCTTGGCTGCGTTATTCGCGGCGAGACCTACCATTTCGAGGCGGTGGCCAATGAATCGGCGCACGGGCTGATGGACCTGTCCATCGGGCGGCGCCTGGCCATAGGCAACGGCATATTGACGGTCGAAAACGAGGCCCAGGCCTGGGCCCGCGCCCGCATCGCCGAGGGCGACAAGGGCGGCGGCGCCGCCCGCGCCTGTATCGAGATGGTCGCGCTCAGGCGTCGCCTGCTCGGACAGACCAGGTGAAGTCGCCCGCGCACCGGGCGCGGTCGGTGGCGCGGCTCGCCGCCGTCCAGGCCCTCTATCAGATGGAGACCGCCGAGGCCGGCTCGGAGGCGGTGATCCGTGAGTTCGCCGACTTCCGCTTCGACAAGGATATCGACGGCGAGGCGCTGGCGCCCGCCGACGAGGCCTATTTCGGCAAGCTGGTGCGCGGCGCCGTCGAGCATCAGGCCCGGGTCGACAAGGCCATCCGCACCCGCCTGGCCGAGGGCTGGCGGCTGGAGCGGATTGACGCCACCCTGCGCGCCATCCTGCGGGTGGGGGCCTTCGAGCTAATCGGCGGTGATGCGCCGGACGAGGTGGTGATCGACGAATATGTCGAGATCGCCAAGTCCTTCTTCGACGGCCCCGAACCCGGCTTCGTCAACGGCGCCCTGGATGGAATCGCGCGCGATGAGCGGCCCGCCTGACGAGTTCGACTGGATCGCGCGCGGCCTGGCGCCGCTCGCCGAGGGCGCGCCGGAAGCCTTCGGCCTGACCGACGACGCCGCCGCCATCCCCTCTCGGCCCGGCTTCGACCTCATCGTGTCGAAGGACGCCATGGTCGAGGGCATTCACTTCCTGCCCGACGACCCGCCCGACCTGGTCGCGCGCAAGCTGCTGCGGGTCAATCTCTCCGACCTCGCCGCCAAGGGCGCGGACCCTTACGGCTATTTCCTCGCCGTCGCCTGGCCGGCGAAATATGGCTGGCCGGAGCGACAGGCCTTCGCCCGCGGCTTGGCCGACGACCAGGCGCGGTTCGGCCTGAAACTGTTCGGCGGCGACACGGTGGCGACGCCCGGACCGCTGACCGTCAGCCTGACCATCCTCGGCTGGACCCCCGCCGGACGCATGGTGCGGCGGGCCGGCGCGCGGGCCGGCGACGGGATTTTTGTCTCCGGCACGATCGGCGACGGATATCTCGGTTTGTTGACCGCTAAGGGATTAAGGGTAATAAAATCTTACAAGCAGGCGGCTTGGCTCGCCGATCGCTATCGTCTGCCCCAGCCTAGATCCGGCCTGGCCGCGGCGCTCCGCGACCACGCCCATGCCGCCGCCGACGTCTCCGACGGCCTGATCGCCGACGCCGGCAAGATCGCGGCGGCGAGCGGCGCCGGCCTCGAAATCGACCTCGACCGGCCCCCCT
>CALAEG010000353.1 GCA_937890965.1 uncultured Caulobacteraceae bacterium
GATCATCCGACCAAGATGCGCGACTTCCACGACCCCGACGAACTGACAGCGGTCTATTATCCCGAAATGCAGCGCCTGATCGCCGAGCGCAGCGGCGCGCGGCGCGTGCATGTCTTCGACCACACCTTGCGCACCAGCGATGAGGCCGAACGCACGGCGCGGAAGATCCGCGAGCCGGTCAGGTCGGTCCACAACGACTATACCGACTGGTCCGGACCCCAGCGCCTGCGCGACCTCCTGCCCGACGAGGCCGAGACGCTGCTCAAGAACCGCCTCGCCATCATCCAGGTCTGGCGCGCTATCAACACGCCGATCGCGCGCAACCCGCTGGCTATAGCCGACGCCCGTAGCCTGGCGGCGGCCGAGTTCATCCCCGCCGAACGCCGCTTCCCCGACCGCGTCGGCGAAATCTACCAGTTCAAATATAACCCCGCCCACCGCTGGGTCTGGTTCTCCGAGATGCGCCGCGACGAGGCCCTGGTCTTCAAGGTCTATGACAGCCTGACCGACGGGACGGCGCGCTGGGGCGCCCACACCTCGTTCGACGACCCGGACACGGCGCCGGATGCGCCGCCGAGGGAGAGCATCGAGATCAGGGCGTTTGCGTTTTTCTAGGGTGGTTCGGGCCCAGGCTGCCACCCCTCGCCCTCCCGCCACCTTCGGGGCGGGCCTCTCCATATCCCTGGGAGAGGTCTTTAGCCGCGTTGCGGGCGGCGGCGGAAGCCGGTATTTAGGCGGGGAATAATGCACCCGCCGCCGCACCCAGGCGGGTCTTGGAGTGCCCACCCATGCGTCATCCCCTGATTCTGGCCGCCCTGATCTCGGCCCTGGCCATCCCGGCCGCTCCGGCGCTCGCCCAGTATGGCGGTCAGGGCGGCCAGGGCGGGCAGGGCGGTCCCGGCGGCGGCGGGCGGGGTGGGCCAGGCGGCGGCCAAGGCGCCGGCGACGACGCCGCGGCCAAGGCCAAGAAGGACGCCGAGTGGAACACCACCCAGCGGCTCGACCTGCCCGGCAAGAAGAACGCCGGACCGTGCCCCTATGTGAAGGTGCTGTGGGACGCCGCCCGCTATGTCGAGCTGAAGGACAATCGCGAGGCCTTCGACGCGGTGGGCTATACCGGCGAGATTCAGAACCTGTCATCCGGCTGCGCCTATAGCGGCGCCGAGCCGATCAAGGTGGCGATGGAGCTCTTGTTCGCCTTCGGCCGCGGGCCGCAGGCGCAGGGGTCGTCGAAGGACTACACCTATTGGGTGGCGGTCACCGACAAGGACTATGGCGTGCTGGACAAGCAGTATTTCACCGTCCACGCCAACTTTCCCGGCGGGACCGACCGGATCATGATGACCGACCACGTCGACGGCATCGTCATTCCACGCGCCAACGCCAATGTCGCCGGCGGCAATTTCGAGGTGCTGGTCGGCTTTGAGGTGACGCCCGAGATGGCGGCGTTCAACCAGGCCGGCAAGCGCTTCAAGGTGAATTCCGGCGGCGCCCAGGCGCAGGCCGTGCAGGCCCAACCCGCGCCTCAATGAAGGATCTCGCGGCGGCGCTCGGCGAGGCCGCGTCGCGGGCCTTCGCCGAGGCCGGACTGGAGGCGCGCTTCGGGCGCGTGACGCCGTCCGTCCGGCCGGAGCTGGCCGACTTTCAGATCAATGGCGCGTTGCCCGCGGCCAAGATCGCCGGGCGCAACCCGCGCGAGATCGCCGCCGAGGCAGCTGAGCGCCTGCGCGGCGATGCCCGGCTGGCCAGCGTCGAGGTGGCGGGGCCCGGCTTCATCAATCTGCGCCTGACCGACGCGGCCCTGGCCGAGCGGGCGGAGACCATCGCCACGGATCCGCGCGCTGGGGGGAGCCTGGTCGATGCGCCGCGCCGGGTGCTGGTCGATTACGGCGGCCCGAACGTCGCCAAGGAGATGCATGTCGGCCACCTGCGCTCGTCGATCATCGGCGAGTCGCTGAAGCGCCTCTATCGCTTTCGCGGCGACGAGGTGGTTGGCGACGCCCATTTCGGCGACTGGGGTTTCCAGATGGGGCTGCTCATCGTCGCCATCCTCGACGAGCATCCGGCCATCGCTGCGCTGGTCGCGCCGCTGGCCGTCGTGCCGCCGGGCTTCTCCGAGGCCGATCGCCAGGCGATCGACGACCTGCTCACCGCCAATGTCGCGCTCGACGATCTCGACCGGATCTATCCAGAGGCTGCGGCGCGGGCCAAGGCCGACGAGACCTTCCGCGACCGCGCGCGGCGGGCCACGGCCGAACTGCAGGAGGGCCGGTTCGGCTACCGGTTGCTGTGGCGACATTTCCACGAGGTGACGCGGGCGGCGCTGGAGCGCGACTTCCACGCCCTCGGCATCGATTTCGACCTCTGGAAGGGCGAGAGCGACGTCAACGACCTGATCGAGCCGATGGTCGCCGAGTTGCGTGAAAAAGGCCTGCTCTTCCCCGACCAGGGCGCCGAGATCGTGCGGGTGGCGCGCAATGACGACAAGCGCGACCTGCCGCCGCTCCTGGTGGTCTCGTCGGAAGGCTCGGCCATGTACGGCACCACCGACCTGGCCACCGTGCTCGATCGGCGGCGCTATTTCGACCCGCAGCTGGTGATCTACGCGGTCGACCAGCGCCAAGCCGACCATTTCGAGGTGGTTTTCCGCGCCGCCGTCCTGGCCGGCTACGCCACCGAGGGCGAGCTGCAGCACGTCGGCTTCGGCACCATGAACGGGGCGGACGGCAAGCCGTTCAAGACCCGCGCTGGCGGGGTGCTCAAACTGCGCGACCTGATCGAGATGGTCGGCGGCCAGGCGCGCGAGCGGCTGCGCGAGGCGGGGTTGGGCGCCGAGCTTACGCCGGAAGCGTTCGAGGACACCGCCATGAAGGTGGCCGTGGCGACGCTGAAGTTCGCCGACCTGCAGAACTTCCGCGGCACCTCCTACGTCTTCGATCTCGACCGGTTTTCCTCGTTCGAGGGCAAGACCGGGCCCTATCTCCTCTACCAGGCGGTGCGCATCAAATCCCTGCTGCGCAAGGCGACGGAGGAGGGGGCGGAAGCCGGCGTCATCGCCATCGCCGAGCCGGCGGAGCGCGACCTGGTGCTGGTGCTCGACGCCTTCGACCATGCGCTGGGCGAGGCCTACGACAAGCGCGCGCCCAACTTCATCGCCGAACATGCCTATCGACTGGCCCAGGCCTTTTCCCGCTTCTATGCGGCCTGTCCGGTGCTCGCGGCCGCCGACGCCGCGACCCGGGCTTCGCGGCTGGCGCTGTCGGCCGCGACGCTGAATCAGCTCGAGACCGCGTTCGGCCTGCTCGGTATCGAGGCGCCGGAGCGAATGTAGCCGCCGGCGTGGGCTCTCTGCCCGGCCAAGGTTGACTCTCCGGGCCGCCCAGGCCACCTAACCAGCAACTCTCGCGGGAGAGGCCGAGTCGATTGAACTCGGCGCCGAAGGCGCAACCGCCCCGGAAACGCTCAGGC
>CALAEG010000354.1 GCA_937890965.1 uncultured Caulobacteraceae bacterium
TGACGCAGTGAGCCCAAACCCGACCGAGGCTTACCCAATGACTGTCCGCCACTCGGCCAGTGCGGCGGCGATACCTTTTCGAGGAAATTTCCCCGAGAAAATAAAGGCTTAGTATTTGAAAAATATGACAGAGACAAATTAGGAAAAAAATCAGCAAAAATCTCTCGCCGTGAAGATCTAGTGCCCTTTGAATTGATGGATTCGCGACAGTCTCTACTCAATATTATGGAGACTATATTTGTCGACTACTTGGCGGAGAGGGGGGGATTCGAACCCCCGATACCCTTGCGGGTATGCCGCATTTCGAGTGCGGTGCTTTCAACCGCTCAGCCACCTCTCCTCAAGGTCGTTTGGACACGCGTGAGCGGCCCTGAGCGCGGGCGCGGAAGCTAGCGACGGGGGCCCGGCTGCGCAAGCCCGCGCGTGGCGGTGTTTTGCGCCAGACTGCGCCTATATTGCCTGGGATGGCGCTGAGACCGGAAACCCTGCTCTGCCCCAGGCCCGAGGGGCTCTATTGCGCGCCCGGCGACTTCTTCGTCGATCCCGTGCGGCCGGTGGCGCGGGCGGTGATCACCCATGGCCATTCCGACCACGCCCGCGCCGGCCACGGGCTGGTGCTGGCCACCCAGCCCACGCTCGACATCATGGGCGTGCGCTATGGCGAGGACTTCGCCGGGCAGGTCCAGGCCCTGGCCTATGGCGAAGTGGTCAACCGCGGCGGCGTCGAGGTCAGCCTGGTCCCGGCCGGCCACGTGCTGGGCTCGGCCCAGGTCGTGGTGCGCTGGAAGGGCATGACCGTGGTGGTCTCGGGCGACTACAAGCGCCGCCGCGATCCGACCTGCGCACGCTTCGAGCCCACCCCGTGCGACGTCTTCGTCAGCGAGGCGACCTTCGCGCTGCCGGTCTTCCGCCACCCGCCCGCCGCCGACGAGATCGGCAAGCTGGTCAAGTCGGTCGAACAGTTTCCCGAGCGCACCCACCTGGTCGGCGCCTATGCGCTGGGCAAGGCGCAGCGGGTGATCATGCTGCTGCGCGAGGCGGGCTACGACAGGACCCTCTATGTGCACGGCGCGCTGGAGCGGCTGAACGCGCTCTACGAGAGCCACGGCGTCGACCTGGGGCCGCTGGCGCCCGCCACCAGCGAAGACGGCGGCGACCTGGCCGGCGAGATCGTCATCGCGCCGCCCTCGGCCATCGCCGACCGCTGGGCGCGGCGCTTCGCCGACCCGGTCAGCGCCTTCGCCTCCGGCTGGATGCGGGTGCGCGCGCGAGCCCGCCAGCAGGGGGTGGAGCTGCCCCTGGTCATCTCCGACCACGCCGACTGGGACGAACTGACCGGCACGATAGGGGAGCTTGCCCCTGGCGAACTCTGGATCACCCACGGGCGCGAGGAAGCCCTGGCGCGTTGGGCAACCCTGAACGGTATTGCGTCCAGGCCGCTGTCGCTGGTGGGTTACGAGGGCGAGGACGTCTAGGCGGCCTGCAGCTGGGTCGCCTGTTCGAGCGCGCCGACCAGCGCCTTTTCGCGATGCTCCGGTCCGATCTGCACGCCTTCGGCGACGATGAATTCGAGATTGGTCACCCCGATGAAGCCGAACACCGTGCGCAGATAGGTCTCCAGATGCTCGGCCGCCTCCGACGGGGCGCCCGGCCCATAGAAGCCACCACGCGAGATGGCGATGATCACGCGCTTGTCGCCGGCCAGGCCCTCGGGCCCGTTGGCGCCATAGCGGAAGGTCTTGCCGGCGATCAGGATGCGGTCGATCCAGGCCTTGAGTTGGGTCGGGATGGTGAAGTTGTACATGGGCGCGCCGATGACCACGATGTCGGCGGCGAGGAACTCGTCCAGCGCCGCCTGGCCGGCGGCCAGGTCCGTCTGCATCACAGCCGAGCCGGGTCCGGCGCCGTTGGCCGCGGCCAGATGCTCGCCCGACAGGTGCGAGAGGGGATCGGCCGCGAGGTCACGGTCGGTGATCTCGAGACCCGGCGTCGCCGCCCGCAGGCGCTCGACGATGGCGGCCGAGACCTGCCGGCTGACCGAGTTGGGGCCAAGGACGCTGGCGTCGACATGGAGCAGTTTCATGATGGTGACCTCTGGTATAGATTTGTGACCAGAGCTATATGAGTGACCGCTACGCACCCGCAAGAAGGCACAATTTTGGTACCCGAGCACACGCAAGTGACCATCCCCCGCCTCGACCACGAGAGCTCCGACTGCCGCGCGGTCAGCCAGGTGCTGGCTCGCGTCGGCGACAAGTGGAGCGTGCTGATCGTCAGCCTGCTGGGCGATGGCCCGCGCCGCTTCAACGAGATCAAGCGCATGGTCGGCGGCATTTCGCAGCGGATGCTGACCCTGACGCTCAGGGGACTGGAGCGCGACGGGCTGGTGACGCGGACGGTCTTTCCGACCATTCCGCCGCGGGTGGATTACGAACTGACCGATCTCGGCCGCTCACTATGGATTCCGGTGGAGGCGCTCGGCAAATGGGCGCGCGAGCAGCAGCCGCAGATCCAGGCGGCGCAACGCGAATTCGATCGGCGCGCGACCGACCTCTAAGCGCGTCAAACGACCGTTTGAGCAAAATACCGGGCTACTCTCGCCAAGCTTGATCCAGCGGCATAGCCTGATCACGGTTTCGTGATCAGTTGGATCGGAGTCCGTCGATGAGAACCTGGGCCGTCCTGGGCGTCCTGTGTCTGCTTACAGCCTGCAGTCGGCCGGCCACGCAAAGTGGCGCGGAGCCGGCGGTCACCCTCGGCGATCGCGCATCGGCGCCGGCGGCCGCCGACGCGGTCGCCTCCGACGCGCCGGCAGCGAAGTCCGGGGCCCCGGCGGCGGCCAATTCCGTAACCTCCCCGATGCTGGCCTACAGCTACGACTACGGCGTCGAGGCCCCGCCGGCGAAGGTTCGCGCCCTGATGGCGACCCATCAGGCGGCTTGCGAGGCCGCTGGTCCGAGCGTCTGCCAGGTTACCGGCGCCGAGAGTTCCGAGGACGGCAAGGACCAGGTCAGCGCCAAGCTCAGCTTCCGCGCCACGCCGGCCTGGCTGAAAGGCTATGAGGACCGGCTGTCGCAGGACGCCGCCCGCGCCGGCGGACGGCTGGTGAAGTCGGCGGTCACGTCGGACGACCTGACCCGCGACATCGTCGACACCGACGCGGCCCTGAAGGCCAAGACCGCGCTGCGCGACCGGTTGCAGGCGATGCTGGAGTCACGCCCCGGCAATGTCGCCGACCTGCTGAAGGTCGAGGAGGAACTGGCCACCGCCCAGGGCGACCTCGACTCGACCACCTCGGAACTCGCGGTCATGCGCCAGCGGGTCGCCACCTCCGACGTCACCATCGAATACGATTCCGCCGGCGTGCTGGCACCGCAGGGGGTCTGGTCGCCGGTATCGAACGCGATCACCAGCGCCGCCGGGATCCTGGCCCGCTCGCTGGCGGCGATGATCGAACTGGTCGCCGGC